>RPOS01000103.1 GCA_003820635.1 Verrucomicrobiaceae bacterium
AAACCGCCGGCCCCCGCGGTTTCCCCTTCCGGATCATGGGTCCGTGAGATTTCCGAAAGCGAGTTCGACTCGTTCCGCTCGCAGCCCGGCAAGCTGGCCATCGTGGACTTCCACGCGCACTGGTGCGGCCCCTGCCGGAAACTTGGCCCCATCCTCGACCAAATCGCCGCCGAACACCACGGCACCGTCCTCATCGGCAAGGTGAACGTGGATCAGAACCGCCAACTCGCCGCCAGGGAGGGCGTCCGCGGCATCCCGGATGTCCGGATTTTCCGCGATGGCCGGGAGGTGGACCGCTTCGTCGGCCTGCCAACCGAGGGCGAGGTCCGGCAGCGGATCGACATGCATGCCAAGGGTCTTGTACCGCCCGCCCAGACCACCAACGCAGACGGTGAACCCGCTACGCCGCAGCCAGTCATCAGCCCGGCGTCCAAGGACTGGCTGCCGCCGGGCATGCAACGGCGCTGAGGGGCCGCATTTGCCGTCTGGCGGATGGAAACACGTGGATCTCCGGAGATTTTCATCCAGCCCTTTACAAGCGGGAAATTCCCTGCCAAACCCCGTCCAATTTAGCCGCCACGGCGCGCCGAAAACCAGCCTCCCACCATGCCCAAAGACACCTCGATCCACAAAATTCTCGTCATCGGCTCCGGCCCCATCGTCATCGGCCAAGGCTGTGAATTCGACTACTCCGGCGTCCAAGCCTGCAAGGCGCTCAAGGAAGAAGGATACGAGGTGATCCTGGTCAACTCCAACCCGGCCACCATCATGACCGATCCGGAGTTCGCCCACCGCACCTACATCGAGCCGATCACTCCGGAGGTGGTGGAGAAAATCATCATCCGCGAAAAGCCCGACGCACTGCTCCCCACCCTCGGCGGCCAGACGGCCCTCAACACCTCGATGGCGCTGCACAAGTCCGGCGTGCTGGACAAACACGGCGTGCGCATGATCGGCGCGAAACCCGAGGCCATCGAAAAAGGCGAGGACCGCCAGCTCTTCAAGGACGCGATGCTCAAGATCGGCCTCGACCTGCCGCTCTCCGGCACCGCCCACACGATGGAAGAGGCGAAAAAAGTCGCCGAACAAATCGGCAGGTTTCCGCTCATCATCCGTCCCGCCTTCACCCTCGGCGGCCAAGGTGGCGGCATCGCCTACAACCGCGACGAATTCGAGGAAATCATCACCCGCGGGCTGGACCTCTCGCCGGTTTCGGAAGTGCTCATCGAAGAATCCCTGCTCGGATGGAAGGAATTCGAAATGGAGGTCATGCGCGACTGTGCCGACAACTGCGTGGTGATTTGCTCCATCGAAAACCTCGATCCCATGGGCGTCCACACCGGTGACTCGATCACCGTCGCGCCGATCCAGACTCTAACAGACCGCGAATACCAGATCATGCGCGACGCCTCCTTCGCCTGCATCCGCGAGATCGGCGTGGAAACCGGTGGCTCGAACATCCAGTTCGCCACCGATCCCAAGACCGGCCGCATGATCGTCATCGAGATGAACCCGCGCGTCTCCCGCTCGTCCGCGCTCGCCTCGAAGGCCACCGGTTTCCCTATCGCCAAGATCGCCGCGAAACTCGCCGTCGGCTACACGCTCGATGAACTGCCGAACGACATCACCCGCGAGACGCCCGCCTCGTTCGAGCCGACCATCGACTACGTGGTCACCAAGATCCCGCGCTTCACCTTCGAGAAGTTCCCGACCGCGAATCCGGTTCTAACAACTTCGATGAAATCCGTCGGCGAGGCCATGTCCATCGGCCGCACCTTCAAGGAGAGCATGCAGAAATGCCTGCGCTCGCTCGAAACCGGCCGCTGGGGTTTCGGCTTCGACAGCAAGGAACCGAAAAATCCAACCAAGGAAGAGATCACCCGCAAGCTCCAGATCCCGAATGCCGAGCGCATCTTCTGGCTGCAAACCGCCTTCATCAACGGCTGGACCATCGAGGAAGTCCACGCCGCCACCCAGATCGATCCCTGGTTCCTCGGCCACCTCAAACAAATCGCCGATGAGGGCATGGAACTCGCCACGCTCGATCTCAAACGCGCCAAAAAACTCGGTTTCTCGGACCGCCAGATCGCCAAGTCCAAGGGCACACACGAAGACACGGTCCGTGCCGAGCGCAAGGCCAAGGGCATCATCCCCACCTACCGCCTCGTCGATACCTGCGCGGCCGAATTCGAAGCCTACACACCGTATTTCTACTCCACCTACGGCGACGAAAACGAAGCCCGCGAGACCGATAAGAAAAAGATCATCATCCTCGGCGGCGGCCCTAACCGGATCGGCCAGGGCATTGAGTTCGATTACTGCTGCGTACACGCCGCCTTCGCCGTGAAGGAACTCGGCTACGAGGCGATCATGGTGAACTCGAACCCGGAAACCGTCTCCACCGACTACGACACGTCCGACAAGCTCTTCTTCGAGCCTCTCACGCTCGAAGACGTTCTCAACATCTGCGATCAGGAAAAACCGCACGGCGTGATCGTCCAGTTCGGCGGCCAAACCCCGCTCAACCTCGCCGCCGATCTCGAACGCCACGGCGTCCCCATCATCGGCACTTCTCCCAAGTCGATCGAGCTCGCCGAAGACCGCAAGTTCTTCTCCGCGTTGTTAGATAAACTCGGCCTCAAGCAGGCCGACGCCGGCACCGCCACCAACGAGGCCGAAGCCCTCGCCATCGCCAACCGCATCGGCTACCCCGTGCTCGTCCGCCCGTCCTTCGTGCTCGGCGGCCGCGCGATGATGATTGTTTACTGCGATACCGAACTCTCCCGCTACATGAACGAGGCCGTCACCGCCTCGCCCGAGCGCCCGGTGCTGGTGGACCGCTTCCTCGACAACGCCACCGAGGTGGACGTCGATTGCATCAGCGACGGCGAAACCTCCGTCGTCGGCGCCATCATGGAGCACATCGAACAAGCCGGTATCCACTCCGGTGACTCCGCCTGCGTCATCCCCGCGTTCTCTCTATCAGAAAGCATCAAGGCGGAAATCGTGAGAGCCGCCAAAGACCTCGCCCGCGAGCTCAAGGTGAAAGGTCTGATGAACATCCAGTTCGCCGTGAAGGACGAGGCGCTCTATGTCATCGAGGTGAACCCGCGCGCCTCGCGCACCGTGCCGTTTGTGAGCAAAGCCACCGGCGTTTCCCTCGCCAAGCTCGCCGCCAAGGTGATGCTCGGCCACAAGCTAGTGGATCTCGGCTACACCGAAACCATCATCCCGCCGCATTTCTCGGTGAAAGAAGCCGTCTTCCCATGGAACCGCTTCCCCGGCATCGACATCGTACTGGGGCCCGAAATGAAATCCACCGGCGAGGTCATGGGCATCGATCCCGACTGGGGCATGGCCTACGCCAAGAGCCAGATCAGCGCCTTCAACCCGCTGCCGACGGAAGGCAACGTCTTCCTTTCCGTTTCTGATAGAGACAAGGACCGCGCCGTGGCCGTCGCCCGCGATCTGGTGGATCTTGGATTCAAGATCTACTCCACCGGCGGCACCCACGCCCGCCTCACGGCCGAAGGCATCCCGAGCACCCGCCTCTTCAAGCTCGCCGAGCAGGCCCGCCCGAACGTCATCGACATGATGAAAAACCGGGACATTCACTTCGTCATCAACACCCCGAGCGGCCACGAGGCCCGCGCCGACGAAGTCCAGATCCGCTCCACCGCCATCGCCCAGAAAATTTCCCACGCCACCAACCTCTCCGCCGCCGAGGCCAGCGTGAAGGCAATGCGCTCGCTCAAGGGAAACAACCTCACGGTCAAGAGCATCCAAGAATATCACGCGTGATGCGGATTCACCATGTTGGCAGTGGCAGTTTGTGATTTCTTTCCATCCCGGCCATGATCGACGAATTCCTGTCACGCATTTTCATCAGCCAGCAGCCGTTGATCGATTTGCTCGAAACCATGAAGCTCCCGCCGCCATGACCGGTGAGTGAGCCAATGCCTGCGCATTTTCCGCCAAATCCCGGGCGATTTCCCTCTTCCCATTGCCAAGTTGCAAACTGCCCGCTCAATTTCGCACGCTATGAGCAATCCGAACACATCCCACGCTGCTCTGGAGAAATGGGTGGCAGACATGACCGCTCTTTGCACACCCGACTCCGTCGAATGGTGCGACGGCTCACAGGCCGAATGGGACCGCCTCACTTCCATGATGGTTGAAAAAGGCACCTTCACCCGCCTCAACCCGGAAAAACGCCCGAACTCGTTCCTCGCCCGCTCAACACCCTCGGACGTCGCCCGCGTGGAGGACCGCACCTTCATCTGCTCGAAGCGCCGTGACCAGGCCGGCCCCACCAACCACTGGGCGGATCCCGTCGAAATGCGCGCCACCTTGAATGAAAAATTCAAGGGCTGCATGAAGGGCCGCACGATGTATGTCATCCCCTTCTGCATGGGTCCGCTCGACTCGCCACTCGCCAAGATCGGCATCGAACTGACCGACAGCGCCTACGTGGTCTGCAACATGCGCATCATGACCCACATGGGCACGCATGTCCTGAAGCGCCTGGAAGACGAGGCCGCCGGCAAGATCGAGAAAAAGCGCGATGGTTTCGGCAATTTCATTCCCTGTCTCCACTCGGTGGGAGCCCCTCTCGAGCCCGGCCAAAAGGATGTTTCCTGGCCGTGCAACGAGGACAAATACATCGTCCATTTCCCGGAAACCCGGGAGATCATGTCTTACGGCTCCGGATACGGTGGCAACGCACTGCTCGGCAAGAAGTGCCTCGCCCTGCGCATCGCCTCCAACATCGCCCGCGATCACAAGTGGATGGCCGAGCACATGCTGCTCGTCGGCGTGGAAAACCCGCAAGGCGAGAAAACCTACCTCGCCTGCGCCTTCCCGTCCGCCTGTGGCAAGACCAACCTGGCCATGCTCATCCCGCCCAAATCCTATCAGGAAGCCGGCTGGAAAACCACCATCGTCGGCGATGACATCGCGTGGATCTGGCCGCACGAGGATGGCAAGCTGCACGCCATCAACCCGGAAACCGGCTACTTTGGCGTGGCTCCCGGCACCGCCTACAACACCAACCCGCGGGCCATGGAATCCATCAAGGCAAACTGCATCTTCACCAACGTCGGCCTCACCGACGACGGCGACGTGTGGTGGGAAGGCATCGACGGCGAACCACCGGCCCACGCCATCGACTGGACCGGCCAGGACTGGACGCCCGACTGCGGCCGCGTCTGCGCCCATGCCAACGCCCGCTTCACCGCGCCCGCCGCGCAGTGTCCCTCCATCGACCCGAAATGGCAGGATCCGGACGGAGTGCCGATCGATGGCATCGTTTTCGGCGGCCGCCGCGCGACGACCATGCCGCTGGTGTTCCAAGCCTTCAACTGGAGCCACGGCGTCTATCTGGGCGCCACCATGGGCTCGGAAATGACCGCCGCCGCCTTCGGACAGCTGGGCAAGGTCCGCCGCGATCCGATGGCCATGCTGCCGTTCTGCGGATACAACATGGGTGAGTATTTCGCCCACTGGTTGGAAATGCGCCGCTACCTCACCCACCTGCCGCGTTTCTTCCACGTCAACTGGTTCCGCAAGGACGAGGGAGGCAAGTGGCTGTGGCCCGGTTTCGGTGAAAACATGCGCGTGCTGGAGTGGATCATCAAACGCTGCCACGGCACCGCCGCCGGCCATGAAACCCAGATCGGCTGGACCCCCACCTTCGAGGACTTCAACATCGACGACCTCAACGGCTTCGAAAAGGAGGACTTCGAGAAGGTGATGGCCTTCAACCGCAACGAGTGGAAGGCCGAGCTGGTCAGCCAGGGCGAGTTCTTCATCGATCTCTACGACCACATGCCAAAGGAACTCATCTTCCAGCGCGAGCTGCTCGCGGCCCGCCTGGTCTAACCGGAGCAACGAATCCAAAACACCGCCCGCATGGCTCCGCCGTGCGGGCGGTTCTTTTTCCGCCGGCCACATTTGGGGTTGCTTTCGCCGCCGATCAAAGGCAAGGAACGCGAGCGGGAATAGTAAACATTTCCGAAGCATTTGATGAAACTCGGGCAATTTGTCACCACTTCGTCGCTCGTCCTGACAGGATGGCTGGGATTCACCTTCGTCAACGAAGTGCCCGCCCAGCGCTATCCGAAGCTCGACAGATACACGCATGCGCCACCGCAGGCTCCGGCACCCGGGCTCCCGGAAGACGGCCTCCAGCCGGAACTTTTCCAAGTTTCCCTCTCGCATTGAGCCGGGGCCGCGTGCAGGCTGGTTTCCATGTCTGAGAAACCGATCATCTGCGATACCAAGCCACTGGCACTCGAAGTGGAAGCCGGCGTGCATTGGTGGTGCTCCTGCGGCCGTTCCGCGCACCAGCCGTTCTGCGACGGCTCGCACAAAGGCACCGGCCTGCAGCCTGTGAAACTCGAAGTGCCTGAGAAAAAAACCATCTGGTGGTGCCAGTGTAAACACACGGCAAACCCGCCGCTCTGCGACGGCTCGCACAAGACGCTGCCGAAACCCGAGTGAGACTTCCGCCTTTCGCCCCGCAGCCGTGGTTTCCAGTTCGCCCGCTTTGACAAGCCGGGGCCCAAGCGCTACGCACGGCGATGCGATCGCTCATCAAGCATGTCCTGCGCCGCGAAGAACCTTGTGACCAACTCCACGTGGCCGGCTGGGCGCGCACCCGCCGGGATTCCAAGGCGTTTTCCTTCCTCGAACTCAACGACGGCAGCTGCCTCGGCAACCTGCAGATCGTCGCCGACGCCGGCATCCCCGGCTACGAAGACGTCGCCAGGATGAACACCGGCGCCGCCATCGAGATCCATGGGAAACTCATCCCCTCCCCCGCCGCCGGGCAGAAGTGGGAAATGCACGCCAGCTCGCTGAAGCTGTTAGGCGGCGTGCCGGAGGATTACCCGCTGCAGAAGAAAGGCCACAGCCAGGAGTTCCTGCGCAGCATCGCCCACCTGCGGCCGCGCACCAATCTATACGGCGCGGTCTTCCGCACCCGCAGCCGCATGGCCTACGCCGTGCACCGCTTTTTCCAGGAACGGGATTTCATCTGCGTCCACACCCCCATCATCACCGCCAGCGATTGCGAGGGCGCCGGCGAGATGTTCCGCGTCACCACCCTGCCCGACGACAAGATCGCGCGGGAAACCGAGGACTTCTTCGGCAAGCGCGCCTATCTAACCGTTTCCGGCCAGCTCGAGGGCGAGACCTTCGCCTGCGCCCTCTCCAACATCTACACCTTCGGTCCCACCTTCCGCGCCGAGAACTCCAACACCTCGCGCCACGCCGCCGAGTTCTGGATGATCGAGCCGGAAGTCGCCTTCTGCGACCTCGCGGGCGACATGGACCTCGCCGAGGCTCTGGTGAAATTCCTCGTGCAGGAAATGTTGGATCATCACGAGGGTGACTTGGAGATCTTCAGCCAGTTCGTGGACAAGGGGCTGCGTGAGCGGCTCGAATTCGTCGCCAGCCGCCCGTTTGAGCGCATCTCCTACACCGAGGCCGTGGCACTGCTCAAGGCCAGCGGCGCGAAGTTCGACTATCCCGTGGAATACGGCCTCAACCTCCAGTCCGAGCATGAGCGCTGGCTCACCGAGGTGCATTTCAAGAAACCGGTCACCGTTTTCAACTACCCCAAGGAGATCAAACCCTTCTACATGCGCCTCAATGATGACGACAAAACCGTCACCGCCATGGACGTGCTGGTGCCCGGCATCGGCGAGATCGTCGGCGGCAGCCAGCGCGAGGAGCGCCTCGATGTGCTGATGGAAAACTTCAGGAAGCACAACCTCGATGCCGAAGCCTACGGCTGGTATGCCGATCTGCGGAAATACGGCAGCGTCCCGCACGCCGGATTCGGTCTCGGATTCGAGCGCATGCTCATGTTCGTCACCGGCATGGCCAACATCCGCGACGTGATCCCCTTCGCCCGCACGCCGGGGCATTGCGAGTTCTGATCTGGTGGGAATCGAGTGAATCGACAGTCAGTGGCTTGCACCATTACGGAGACTGACATATCTCGATTCCCGGGCGTCCAGCAGGCCAAAGAGCCCGGGTTTCGTGAAGTAGCGGTTGGACCAGCACTGGCGATCGACTCCACCATTGCGGTTTCATGCGGATTCATCCGCCAATTTCCCGCAGTTGGATGTCTTTGGCGGAAAACTCGGGAGTCACGGTGTGGATAGCCGGATTATGGCTTATCCACCGCGAATGCATAGTCGCCTCCGGCCACTTGGAAAAGCGCGCAACCATCATCCATCCGCAGGATGGCAGCCCCTTGCGCGGCGGGTGGCCATGTGGCAGGCCACATCGTGGCGGCTGTTTTCACTGAGCGCGTTGAGGATGTATTTCGAGCCGAGGATGCCAGCGTCGATGTGGCCGTTGTTGCGGCACCCGATGTTGGCGACGAGATTGTCGAGGACCCGTGCGCGTTGCTGCGGCGGAACCAGATCGTGATAAAGCTCACAGCCCAGCGAGGTGCGCGTCACCCGTCCAGCCGTTTTTCTCGCGGTGCGGACAATCGGTGGGAATGGCGTGGAGGTTTCCGAGATAGGCCATGCGGGCGGTCTGCCAAATGCGGTTGAGCAGTGGATTGGAGCACTCGATCCCACCCGCCTCTGGCACCGCACCGTGGATGAAGATGCCGCGCAGCGTGTCGGGCCCGGGCTTGGACGGCAGACCGGTGACCTCCACGTATTGGAAGCCATGATAGGTGAAGCGCGAGTGCCAGCGCTCCACGCCACCGCCCTTCAGAAGATAGGTATCCGTCTGGAACTGCTGGCTTGGATCATATTGCACCACATGCTCGGCGATGGCCTGCTGATCCACCGTGCCATCGGGCAGCAGGCGCTCCCCCATCTTCATGGTCAACCGCGTGCCGGCCGGGCCGCTCACCTCCAACTCGGGAAATCCGGCGATGTTGACGCCGAGGTCGAACACGAACACGCCGGGCTTCGGCTCGGTGACGGCCACTGCCCACGACCCGCGAGCCGCCGTCCTCCATTTCGATGCGCAGTGAACAAAGCATGCGCGGCGCGGTGCGTTGTCTAAATCCCACGCGCTGCGGTATTGGACGTTATACCAACCGTTGCCGAGCATGGCGCCAATGGCGTTGCGCCCCGGCCTGAGCATCGCCGGCTCGCTCCATGGGCCGGGCTTTCCATCACGATCCCAGAGGCTGACCTTCCAGAACGCCGCCTGCCCCTGCCCGGGCGGCCTGCCAGCATAGCGGACATGCGCCGATTGGTCGGAATCCACCTTGCCGCTGTCCCAAAGGTCGCCGCGATCCTCCTGCGACACGGTCTGGCTGGTGGCGACAAGGACACGCCATGCCGTCTGGTGCTGGCCGCGCCCGCCGGACCACGGCAGCCACCGCAAGCGAGGTTGCGGCAATCGATTCCGAGCGGATTGACGAGGTTTTCGCAATGCAGCGCGCCGGCGCGCATTTCCGCAGCCGCAGGCATGCAGCTCGCGAGGGAGAGACACGCCATCCAAAGGCGCTGGTCAAGGATCATGGGTTTGGCATTTGTCTCGGGGTTCGGCGGCATCGCCTGAAATGCACTCCACGGCGGCGTTCAGCGCGTGGATGGCATGGTCAAGCTCCGCCGGGGTGGTGCAGAGCGGCGGCATGAGGACAATCGTGTCGAGAATCGGCCGGGTGAGCAGGCCGTGGGCGCGCGCGGCGAGGCAGACTTTTTCACCGATGCGTTTTTCCGGCGGAAATTTCACCCCATCGTGCTGGCGGAGTTCGATGCCGGTGACGAAGCCGCACTGGCGGACTTGGTGGATGAGCGGCTGGGTGGACTTGAGGGCGGCGAGTCCGGCGCGCAGGTGCTCGATTTTCGCGGGCAGGTTTTCCAAGGTGTTTTCCTGTTGGAAAACCCGCAGGCTGGCGAGAGCGGCGGCACAGCCGAGCGGATTGGCCGTGTAACTATGCCCGTAGTAAAAAGCCCTCTCCGGCGCACCGAGGAAGGCTTCATAAACTTTGCCGGTGGTGAGTGTGGCGGCCAGCGGCAGGGTGCCGCCGGTGAGACCCTTGGCGAGACAGAGGAAATCCGGGATCACGTTTTCGTGCTGGCAGGCGAACATTTTCCCGGTGCGGCCGAAGCCGGTCATGACTTCATCCAGGATGAGATGAACGCCGGTTTCATCGCACCAATTGCGCAGTTCCGCCAGCATGCCGGCCGGCCACGGGCGCATTTCGTTGACGCCTTGGATCAGTGGCTCGATGACGACTCCGGCGATGTGTTGCGAGTCGCTCTGGCGGAGCTCGTCCAGAGAGCGAACGTGCCGCACCGGATAGCCATGGCTGCGGAAGCGTTCGAAAAAGCGGCTCACACCGCCGAGTGAAGCGGCGCCCAGTGTATCGCCGTGATAGCCATCGGCAAAAGCAACGAACGAGGTCCTCCCGGGCTCGCCGGTCTGCATGCGGTATTGCACGGCCATCTTGAGCGCGCACTCGACGGCGGTGGAGCCATCATCCGAGTAAAAGACGCGTTCCAGCGTTTGCGGGGGGAAAAACGCGCAGAGTTTTTCCGCCAGTTCAACCGCTCCGGGATGGGTGAAGCCGAGAAACGATACATGCGCGGTTTTTTCCAACTGCGCGCGGATGGCTGCCGAGATCGCCGGATGCGCATGGCCGTGGATGTTGGTCCAGATCGACGAGTTGCCATCCAGATAGCGGCGGCCCTCGGAATCCCACAGCCACGCGCCCATGCCGTGGGTGAGCACCAGCGGTTCGTGGCCCGGCGCACACCACTCGCCCTGACGGGTGAAAGGGTGCCAGCAGTGGGCTTGGTCAGTCTGAATCCAACGGCGGGTTTCGTCGCGCATCGGCTGGGACTATGATGAAAAAAGACGGATCGGAAAGCCGAAGTTGGCTCCGCAGCAATCCGCTTGATGCGGCGTCCGATGCGGATGAATCTCCGCCCATGCACACATCGCCCATGCTATCCACCACGCTGCGCCGGATCCTGCCGGTGCTGTTGTGCGCGCTGACGGTGTTTCAGCCGGCCCACGCGCAGATCCCCTCCCTCCAAAAGACCTTGGAAGGATCAAAACCCGCGAAAGAGGCCGCGCCGGAAACGCCTGAGGAAATCCGCAAACGACTTGAGCGCTGGCAGAATGAGGCGCGCGAGATGCTGGGGCGGCTTGAAGCCGCCGCCGGCAATGCGGCGCTGCCCACCGGCATCACCGCCGCCGAAGTCAACGAACGGCGCCGCGATCTCGAGCAGATGATCCTGGCCACCACCACTCATCTCAAGAACTTCGCCGCCGTTGAACAGGCTGGCAAAACCATGGAAAGTGCCCGGGCGGAAGATGCCGCTTGGACTGGTTTCAAGGAAGCTCCGCCGTATTCCATCCTGCTGCTGGATGACCTGCTCAATGAACGCAGCGCGATACTCGCCAGACTGCGCACCCATGAGTCCGCCTTGTCCAACATGGAAAGCCTGCGCGC
>RPOS01000104.1 GCA_003820635.1 Verrucomicrobiaceae bacterium
CTGGCGGATCGCGAGCGCCTGGCGCTGGATGTTTGCCTCGGAGGCCGTCCCTGCCGCCATCTTTTTCGCGCTCCTTTTCGCCATCCCCGAGTCGCCGCGCTGGCTGGTGATGAAAGGACGCGAAGCGGAGGCGGCCGCGGTGCTCAAACGCATGGGGGCAGACGGCGATGTCGCCGCGCAAATTGAGGCGATTCATCGCTCCTTTGACCGGCAGGATGGTTGCTTTCGCGACTGTCTCCGCACGCCCATCCGCCGGATCTTTTTCATCGGTGCCGGGCTGGCAATTTTGCAACAGATCACCGGCATCAACATCGTGATGTATTACGCACCACGCATCTTCACCAGTGCGGGCTTGGATTCCGCGTCGGCCATCGGACACTCGGTGATCATCGGGCTGGTCATGCTGGGATTCACCCTTGTCGCGATGTTTCTGTCCGATCGGGTCGGACGCCGCCCCTTGCTGCTAATCTCCTCGGTCGGGATGGCGGCAGGTCTGTTTGCGCTTGGCGCTGCCTATGCCGGGAGCGACCAGGGAAGTGCAAGGAGTTTGTTGCTCTGGGTCCTTGTCTATGTCGCATCATTCTCCATCGGCATGGGACCGCTCGTCTGGACGGTGCTGGGTGAGATTTTTCCCAACAGGGTCCGCGCGCATGCCGCAAGCGCCTGCGTGTTTCTCCTGTGGACAGCCAATTTCGCGGTGTCCCAACTTTTCCCGTGGATGCTCAGCACCTTTGAATACCGGGTCTTTTGGTTTTTCGGCGCGCTGTGCGTTCTGACCATCGGTTTCGTCTGGTTACTGGTGCCGGAGACCAAGGGCCGCAGCCTTGAGGAGTTGGAATCCTTTTCGCATTGAGTGGAGTCGGACAAGCGCAGGTGTGTCGGTCGCTCGTCGGACAGACGCAAGCGCGCCTCCGCCTCGTGGCATCCTAAGCGTCCTCGACGACAAATTCCTTCGCCCTTGAAGAGGCGCGAGAAATATTGGCAATTCCTTGGTCGGGACGCTTCATAAAGGTTATTAATCCGGCATTCAAATACTAGCGTCTTACCATGCTGCATACGCAACGCTCGGATGTCTGAACAGACTTTGAATCAGCGTGGGTCTGCGTTGGTTGGATCGCATGGTCGAGTTCTGCCGGGATTTCAGTTCGTCATGGCTCGATGCCGCAGGTTGATTGCGCGGCTGTGCCTTGACTGTGTTGTTGAGATATTCGTCAGGATTGAGTTCAGGACTGTAGGGGGCATGTGGAACAACTCAATCTGCATGGCGCGAGTCTTGGTCCATTCCACCACCTTGCCATGGCAGAACGCCTGATACGGCAGGTGCCTTTGGCTGGCTGCATCCGTGCCGGGATTGACCCAAAGCGGTGTCATGCCACCGCACTCCACAACCTCACAACGCGCCGAAGCGGCGGTGGCGGCGCTGGTATTCTTGCACGGCCTCGATCAGGTCGTTGCGGCGGAAGTCCGGCCAGAATTTTTTCACAATGACGATCTCGGCATAACTGATCTGCCAGAGGAGGAAATTCGAGACGCGCATTTCACCGGAGGTGCGGATGAGCAGGTCCGGATCCGGAATGCCGGCGGTCTGCAGGCGCGATGCAAAGAGCGTGCAATCGATCTCCGCGGACCTGAGCCTGCCTGCTTCGGCATCGGCCGCCAGCGAGCGGGTGGCAGCAACGATTTCCTCGCGGGCCCCGTAGGAAAGGGCGAGCACCAACGTCAGCGCCGTGTGGCTGGCGGTCTCGGCGATGATTTTGTCGAGCAGCTTGCGGGTTTTTTCCGGCAAGCGGTCGAGTTGGCCGATGGCTTGCAGCCGGATGTTCTGTTTCTTCAGATCCTTGGATTTCTCCGCGAGGAAGCGGTCGAGCAACTGCATCAGCGCCTTGACCTCGGACTCCGGGCGGTTCCAGTTTTCCGAGGAAAAGGCATACAAGGTGAGGTATTCGACACCGAGGTCAATGCAGGCGTCGGTCACTTCCCTAACCGATTCCGCACCCGCGCGATGGCCTTCCCGGCGCGGCAGGCCGCGTTCCTTCGCCCAGCGGCCGTTGCCGTCCATGATGACGGCGATGTGGCGGGGGATGTCGGGGAAATCTGGCATGGGTGAAAGATCGGCCGTGTTAGACGGATCGAACGGATCCCGATTAAGGTGCCACCAGCGTCTGCGTGCGGTCCGGCCCCACGCCGACGAAGGCGATGGGCGCGCCGCAAAGTTCGCCGAGGCGGGCGAGATAGGCTTTCGCGCGAGCCGGAAGATCCTCGTAGCGGGTGCAGGAGGTGGTGTCGGATTTCCAGCCGGGCAGCGATTCGTAAACCGGCACGGCGCGATCCCAGGCCGAGCGGTCGGCGGGTGGAAGATCGTGGAGTTTCCCGTCGATGTCGTAGCCGGTGCAGATTTGCAGGGTTTCGTAGGCATCGAGGCCATCCACATTGGTGACGGCAAGGCCGGTGACGCCGTTGACCATGCAGGCGAAGCGCAGCAGCACCGTATCGAGCCAGCCGCAACCGCGTGGGCGGCCGGTGGTGGCGCCGAACTCACGACCGAGGCTGTGGAGGTAATCGGACAGGCCGTCGTCGCCAGTGGGGAAGGGGCCCGAGCCAACGCGGGTGGTGTAGGCCTTGCAAACACCGATGACGGCATCGATGGCCGTGGGCGGCAAGCCGGTGCCGGTGCAGGAACCGCCGGAGGTGGTGTTTGACGAAGTGACGAAGGGATAAGTGCCGAAGTCGATGTCGAGCAAAGTGCCCTGGGCGCCTTCGAAGAGCAGGTTTTTGCCCGACTTCCACGCCGCGTGCAGCACCGGAATGGTGTTGGTGATGTGCGGGCGGATCCGCTCGAAGGCGGTGTAAACCTCGTCGATGACCTGCGCGGCATCAAACGTGGTGAGATCATAGCGGGCGAGCACTTCGTTCGCCTCGGCGCAGCGGTGGGTGATGCGCGCGGTGGCGAATTCCCTGTCTAACAAGTCCGCCATGCGCAGGCCGCAACGGTTGATCTTGTCGGCATAAGCCGGACCAATGCCGCGTTTGGTGGTGCCGATCTTCTGGTCGCCCAGCGAGGCCTCGCGTGCGGCGTCGAGCTCCTTGTGAAAGGGGAGCACGACATGGGTGCGATCCGAGATAAGCAGTTTCTCCGGCGTGATGGCGATGCCTTGTGCCTCGATGCGCTCGATTTCCTGAACAAGTCCGACGGGATCCAGCACGACGCCATTGCCGATGACGTTGGTCTTGTCGTCCCAGAGGATGCCGGATGGCAGCAGGTGAAGGACGTATTTCTTGCCACCCGCGATCACGGTGTGGCCCGCGTTGTTGCCGCCCTGCCCGCGGATGACGACGTCTGCGGACTCCGTGAGGAAATCGACGATCTTGCCCTTGCCTTCGTCCCCCCACTGGAGGCCTGTGATGATGGTGTTCATGTTAGAAAAATGATCGGACGAATCCTGCTGATCAGACGGATCGTTTATTGTTTGGCCTTCTCGATGAGCGCGGCGAATTCCTCGAAAAAATACGAGGCGTCGTTCGGACCGGGGGCGGCTTCGGGGTGGTATTGGACGCTGAAGACCGGCAGTTCCTTGTGCCGCATGCCCTCGACGGTGCCGTCGTTGAGGTTGATGTGGGTGACTTCGATTTCCGGCGGCAACGAGTCCGCATCCACGGCGAATCCGTGGTTTTGCGAGGTGATGGAGATTTTCCCGCTGCGCAGGTCCTTGACCGGCTGGTTGCCGCCGCGGTGGCCGAACTTGAGTTTGAAAGTCTTGCCCCCGAAGGCGTGGGCGAGCAGTTGGTTTCCGAGGCAGATGCCGAAGATCGGTTTCTTGCCGATGAGTTGGCGGAGTTCCTCATGGATGTAGCCGAGCGCGGCCGGATCACCGGGGCCGTTGGAAAGGAAAATGCCGTCCGGATTTTTCGCCAGCACTTCGGTGGCGGTGGCGGTGGAGTTGACGACCTCCACCTCGAAGCCGGCCTGGCGCAGTCGGCGCAGGATGTTGAACTTGATGCCGAAGTCGTAGGCGACGATGCGGTGGCGCACTGGGGGCAAATCATCGTAGGGACCGGGCTGGCCGGTGGAAACATTGGGCAGCACCCATTCGCGCGACTCGTCCTGCCAATGGTAGGCGGCGCTGGTGGAGACTTCCTTCACGTAGTCCATGCCTTCCATCGATGGCGATGCTTTGGCGGCCGCGATGGCTTCTTCACAGGTGAGTTCGGTGGTGACGCAGGCGCGCATGGCTCCGAGCGAGCGCAGGTGCTTGGTGAGGGCGCGGGTGTCGATGCCCTCGATGCCGAGGATGCCGTGGCCGGCGAGGTATGCGGCGAGCGGTTGGCTGGAGCGCCAGTTGGAGGGCACCTCGCAAAGCTCGCCGATGACAAAGGCGCGGATGTGCGGCGAGCGGGACTCGGCGTCCTCGGGATTGACCCCGTAATTTCCGATCTGCGGGTAGGTCATGGCCACGATCTGCCCGCGGTAGGAAGGATCGGTGATGACCTCCTGGTAACCCGTCATCGAGGTGTTGAAACAAATTTCACCGGTGGTGGTACCGGTGGCTCCGAACGCGTTTCCTTCGAAACAGCGTCCGTCTTCTAGGGCGAGAATGGCGTTGATGGGCACGGCGGGCGGAAACCTAGGGAGCCTTCCCGGGCGATGCAAGCGCGGGCTTACTCGCGGGCGCGGCTGTCGATCACAATGGTGACCGGACCGTTGTTGACGAGGGCGACTTTCATGTCGCCACCGAAGACGCCGCGGGCCGCAGGACGGCCGGTTTCCTGCTCAATGGCACTGCAAAACGCCTCGTAGAGCGGCTCGGAGTGGGCCGGCACGGCCGCCCGGATGAACGACGGCCGGTTGCCCTTTTTGGTGGAGGCGTGCAGGGTGAACTGGCTGACCACCAGCACTTCGCCGCCAGTTTCGATGATCGAGAGATTCATTTTGTCCTCGGCATCCGCAAAAATCCGCATTTTGGCGATTTTGCCGGCAAGCCATTCGACATCCGTGGCATCGTCGATTTCCTCCACGCCCAGCAGCACCAGCAAGCCGGGGCCGATTCGGGAAACGGTTTGCCCGTCGATGGCTACCGAGGCTTCGAGGGTGCGTTGGATGACTGCTCTCATGTTTTGCCGTGCCGCGGATATCTGCGCTTGCGGGATGCTCAATCAAGAGCGGCTCCGCATCACATCTGGCGCAGTATGCTTTTTTTCATATCGTTTTTCAGGCGTGGTGGTTTTCCAGCACCAGTTGCATCGCCATGCGCGCACTGCCATAGGCCGCCGCACCGTCGCCGCCGATGGCCCACTCGATGCGGGTGGTCGGCTCGTGGGGGGGTAGCGGGCAGCGCTGGTAGGGCAGCATGGCGCGCTCGGCGAAGCCTTTGCGGACTTCCCCGATGAACCAGTCCCGGAAGCCGGTTTCGGAAAGCCCGCCGCCGATTGCGATCAATCCGGGGTCGAGGATGCTGGCAAGATCGCCGAGGCCGTGGCCGAGCACGTTGGCCTGCAGGGCGAAAATTTCGCGGGCGAGGGGATCGCCGTGTTCGGCGAAATCCCGGAGCTGGAAGGCTTTTTCCTCGATCGGAGCCTCCGACAAGGCCAGCGGGTGCGCCGCGTTTTCCGGGCGGGTCAGCGCCTTGCCGAGTTGGCGGCGCAGGGCCATCAGCGAGACCCAGCCCTCCAGGCAGCCGCTGCGGCCGCGGCCGTCCACCGGCAACTCGCCATCTTCGAAGCGCGGCACCGACAGATCGCCGACTTCCAGCGCGAGGCCGTTGTTTCCCTCGTAGAGGATGCCGCCGGGCAATACGAGCCCGCCACCCAGGCCGGTGCCGGGAGCCACGTAGAGCAGGCCGCCAGCATGCTCGGGCCGATGCATCCACTCGCCGAAGGCCGCGGCATTGCAGTCGTTGGTCATGATCACCGGCTTGCCGCATTCCTTGGAAAACTCACCGCGGATGTCGGTGCCCACCCAGTCGTCGGCCAGGTTCGCCTTGCCCCAGACCACGCCATGGGAACACGGGGCGGGCACGTCCAGTCCCACGGCGGCGATTTCCTCTACGCGGATGCCGGCGTTTTCCGCGAGTTTGGCCATCGCTTCACGCAGTTGTCCGAAGGTCCGCCGGTAGCCGTCCTTCACGAAGCTGCGCACCTCCACGATTGGGCCTGCGGGCTCTCCCGCCGCATCGACGAGCAGGCATTTGATGGTGGAACCTCCGATATCGAGTCCGGCAAAGTGTGTTTTCATGGGGAATGCGACCCGCTGGATAACAGGGGGAACGGGCGGCGGCAAGCCGTGCCTGCGGACTTGTCCACGGTTGTTCACAGGATATTCGCCAGCTGCCGAGATTGACCACCGCCACCGGACACTGGCAATTTTCCCTCCGCTCATGTCTGTTGAAACTCCCGCTGCTCCCGCCCCGCCGAAACCTGCCTCGCTCCAGCAAGGTGCCACCTCCACCGACGATGTCACCCGCGCCCTGCCGCATGCGCTCGGGCCGGAGAAAAGCCTGTTGTCCTCGATGTTGCAGGAGCCGCAGGAATACATCGGCGTGGCCATCGAGGAGAAGCTCACGCCGCAGCATTTCTATCTGCCGGCGCATGCCACCTTGTTCGGTTTCCTCATCTCGCTTTTCGAGAGCGGGCAGGAAATCGAGCTGGTTTCACTGGTGCAGCGCCTGCTGGACAAGGGTTTGTTAGACCGCGTGGGCGGCCCGGCGGCGCTCACCGATCTCTACACCTACGCGCCGAGTCCGGGGCATTTCCGCCATCACTTGCAGCATGTGAAGGACAAGTATGTGCTGCGCTCCATCATCCAGCATTCCAACGAGGCCATTGCCCAGGCCTACGATGCGCCGGACGAGGTGGCCGGCCTGCTGGATGCCGTGGAGGCCAGGATTCTCGCCATCCGCGAGGGTTCGGAAACCAACAAGGCTCCCACCATCAAGGAGTCCGTCGCGGAGGTGCTCGAAAAGTTCCAGGCCTTGATCACCGGCGAGAAGGACGCGCAGGGCACTTCCACCGGCTACGAGGTGCTGGACCGCAAGAGCGGTGGCCTCAAGCCCGGGGAAATGTTCGTCATCGCCGCCCGTCCCTCGATGGGCAAGACCTCGCTCATGATGAACATCATCGAGCACGTCTGCGTGGATTTGCAAAAGCCGAGCATGGTGTTTTCCTGCGAAATGAGCGCGTTCCAACTGGTGCAGCGTCTGGTTTTCTCCCGTGCCAAGTTCGCCCTGAGCCAGATTTCCCGCGGCTACACGCTGGGCAAGGGCGATCTCCAGCGCATCCAGCGCGCGGCCATGGAAGTCACCAATTCCAAGCTCTTCATCGATGACACCGCCGGCATTTCCATCAACGAGCTGCGCGCCAAGGCCCGCCGCAAGAAGCGCGACGAGAACATCCAGTTCATCGCCATCGACTACCTCCAGCTGATGAAATCCCGCACCAAGCAGGCGGAAAACTCGCGCGAGCGGGAAATCGCGGAAATTTCCGCCGGCATCAAGGGCCTGGCCAAGGAGTTGAGCCTGCCGATCGTCATCCTCGCCCAGCTCAACCGCGGGCCGGAAGGCCGCACCGGCAAGAGCCTCGGCGTGCCGCGCATGTCGGACCTCCGCGAGTCCGGCGCCATCGAGCAGGATGCCGACCTGGTGGGACTGCTCTACCGCACGGCCTACTACGCGGAAAACGAGGAGGAGCGCGAGGCCGAGGCCGGCAAGGCCAACCTGGTGCTTGCCAAGAACCGCAACGGCGAAACGGGCGACATCCCGCTCACCTTCATCGCCGAGCTCATGCGCTTCGAAAGCGGCCCGCCCGCCCGCGAGGGCGAAGGGTGAGGACAGGGGAATCTAACGGACCGCCGGCATTAGCACGAATTGCCAGGTGGCCAGGATGGTCAGCGCGAAGGCGAAGCAGGCGCTCATGATGCCGCGGAGGCTGATAGTTCCACTTTCGGTTGGAAAAGCGAAATATGACAGCCTGACACGTCCGAATGGATAGGCGTTTTTTGTCAAACTTCCCGTTGCGGCAGATGGCTGGCCGCTTCTATGCTCACCGCGATGAAGAACTTGAAAGTGGGTTTTGTGGGGGTTGGCCGGATGGGTGCCAACATGGCGCGGCGCTTGGCGGATCTGGGATACCGCATCGGCGCGGTGCTGGATCCCAATGAATCAGTGGCCGTGTCGCTGGCCATCGAACTCGGGTGCATGGCACCCAAAACCCTGCCCGAGGTGACGGCCGCCTGCGACGTGATTTTCACCGTGGTGCCGGACGATGAGGCGATGCGCGCGATTTTCTCGGAAGACACACCATCGCTGCTCACCGGTGCCGCCGGGCGTGTCTTCATCAACTGCGCCACGGTCAGCCCGGAGGCGCACGAAGCCGCGGCCGCCGCTGCGGAGCGGGCTGGTGCCGCAACATTGGCGGCGAGCATGGCCTCCAGCATTCCCCAGGCGCGGCAGGGCACGCTCTATCTGATGGTCGGCGGCGAGGAGGAGGTTTTCGCGCGGATGAAACCGCTGCTCCAGGATCTATCCGCATCGCTGCGGCATGTGGGGCCGCTCGGCCACGCGGCCAAGATCAAGGCGCTGGTCAACATGGTGATGAACATCAACACCGCAGGCCTCGCAGAGGGTCTCGGACTCGGGGCCGCGCTCGGGCTGGACTTGCAGCTTCTCAAAGAGGTTTTCTCGCAAACCGGCGCAAACTCCCGGGTGCTCGAAACCGACGGCGACGACATGATCACCCGCGAGCACGATTGTTTCTTCTCTGCCGAACACGCCGCCAAGGACAGCGGCATCGCCAACGCACTGGCCGGCATGGCCGGGTTGCGCGTCCCACTCTCGCACGCGGCGGAAACCCAATACCGCAAAATGATCGAACTGGGACTCGGTGGGCTCGACAAGTCGGGCGTCGCCGAACTGACGTTTCCCAACCGCCTCACCCCAACCCCGCACTAACAAACCATGAACGAGATCCGTAATTCCGCAGGCGAGCGGCTGGACCACCATTTCCACCCTGCCGAGCGGCGCAATTCGCTGCTGATCCTCGGCCACGGGCTCACCGGCAACAAGGACCGCCCGCTGTTGGTGGCCGTGGCCGAGGGGCTCGCCGCACGCGGTTGGCCGTGCCTGCGCATTTCCTTTGCCGGGAATGGTGAATCGGACGGTCGTTTCGAGGATTCCTGCATCACCAAGCAGGTGGACGATCTCAAGGCCGTGCTCGACAGCGTGCCGGACTACGTCCGCATCGCCTACGTCGGCCACAGCATGGGTGCGGCGTTGGGCGTGCTCACGGCGGCCGGGGATTTGCGCATCCGGGCGCTGGTCTCTCTGGCTGGCATGACCCGCACGGCGGACTTCGCCGCGCGCGAATTCGGCGGCCTGGTCCCCGGCAAGGATTGCATCTGGGAGGACGAGGCTTTCCCGCTGGGCGAGGTTTTGGCGGATGATTTGAAAACCATCGACTCCACGCTCGAAGCCGCCGCGCGGGTGGTGCAGCCGTGGTTGCTCATCCATGGGGCGGCGGACGATGTGGTGCCGCCGGACGACAGCCGCGCCGCCCATGATGCGGCTGTTTCCGAGAAGCGCTTGCTGGAAATCCCCGGGGCCGGCCATGTCTTCGACGAGGCTTCCTACCTGCTCGTCATCGATGCCGTGGATGCCTGGCTCATAGCGCACTTCGGCCCGGATTGAGGCTTGCCGGGGGAGAACCTGCTTGGCAGGGTCCGCGGCGATGATTGGACGCCATATCCGCATGCTGGCCCCCTTGTTCCTGTTTCTGCTCGGCACGGGCTGGGCCTGCGCCGCAGATGCCGCCGCGCAGACCAAGACGCTGGATCAGAAAATCGACGAACTTTTCGGCTGGGCCACCGGCTGGTTTGTGAACGGGATTTTCACCGATGTCCCGATCAACGGCTACCCGGTCAAGGCGGTGGTGGTGTGGCTGGCGCTGGCGGGCATCATCCTCACCCTGTTTTTCAAGTTCATCAACCTGCGGGCCTTCGGGCTCGCCCTGCGCACGGTGCGCGGCCACTACAGCCACACCGGGGATCCCGGGGAAATCAGCCACTTCCAGGCGCTCAGTGCAGCCGTCTCCGGCACCGTGGGCCTCGGCAACATCGCCGGTGTGGCCATCGGCATCATGATCGGCGGCCCGGGCGTGGCATTCTGGCTTTTTCTATCAGGTTTTCTCGGCATGGCCACCAAGTTCGCCGAGTGCACGCTCGGCTTGAAATACCGCGAGATCGATGCCGCCGGGCGCATCCACGGCGGCGCGATGTATTATCTCAAAAAGGGCTTCGCCGAGCGCGGGCTTGCGCCACTGGGAGCCTTCCTCGCCGGACTCTTCGCCTTGTTCTGCGTCTTCGCCTCCTTTGGCGGCGGCAATGTCTTCCAGGTGAACCAAGCCACCGCGCAGCTGATCAACGTCACCGGCGGCGAGCACAGTTTCTTCTTCGGCAGGCAATGGATCTTCGGGCTCATCCTCGCCGTCATCACCGGGCTGGTCATCATCGGCGGCATCCGCGGCATCGCCAAGGTCACTGCCAGACTCGTTCCGGCCATGTGCCTGGTGTATGTGGTCAGCGCCCTCATTGTGCTCATTTCCAACATCGGCCATGTCCCTGCGGCCATCTCGATGATTGTCACCGAGGCCTTCAATCCGCGCGCCGCGGTCACCGGCGGCATCCTCGCCGCCTTCGTCTGGGGCATGCGCCGCGCCACGTTCTCCAACGAGGCCGGCATCGGCTCCGCTCCCATCGCCCATGCCGCCGCCAAAACACGCATGCCAGCCTCCGAGGGCGTGGTGGCGCTGCTCGAGCCTTTTCTCGACACCGTTGTCATCTGCACCATGACCTCGCTGGTGCTGGTGACCTCGATGTATTTCCAAGGCGACAGCGGCCATTTTGTCATCAACGGCAAGCCCTTCCTTTTGGGGGACTCCTCGAACGCCAGCACTTCCTTCGGCATCAGCATGACATCGCAGGCCTTCCAGACCGTGCACGAGGGCTTCAAATACGTGCTCTTCGTCTGCGTGTTCATGTTCGCCTTCTCCACACTCATCACCTGGAGTTATTACGGGCTCCAGGCATGGCAGTATCTCTTCGGTCGGAACCGCGCCGTGGAATTGGTTTACAAGCTCATCTTCTGCAGCGTCATCGTCGCCGGTTCCGCCGCCTCCATGGACAAGGCCATCGATTTCTCCGATGCCTCGCTCTTCGCCATGAGCATCCCCAATCTCATCGGCGTCTATTTCCTACTGCCCGTCATCCGCCGCGAGCTGAACAAATTCGTGGATTTCACCAAGCGCGTGGATGGCGGAAAATCCATCAAAGAGGCAGCCGACGA
>RPOS01000105.1 GCA_003820635.1 Verrucomicrobiaceae bacterium
CATCGTGGTCACCCAGGAGCTGTTCCTCACGCCCTACTTCTGCACGGTGCAGGATCCAGCGCTGTTTGACCTTGCCGATCCACTGCCCGGCCCGGTGACAGACCGCCTTGGGAAGCTGGCAGGTGAGCTGGGCATCGTGCTGGTTTCCTCGCTCTTCGAGCACCGCGGCCCGGGGCTCTATCACAACACCGCCGCCATCCACGATGCCGATGGAAAACTGCTCGGTTTATACCGGAAATCCCACATTCCGCAGGATCCGGCGTTCGAGGAAAAATTCTACTTCACCCCCGGTGACAGCGGCTGGCCGGTGTGGGACACGAAGTTTGGCAAGCTCGGCGTGCTGATCTGCTGGGACCAATGGTATCCCGAGGCCGCCCGGCTGATGGCCCTCGGCGGAGCCCAAGTGCTCATTTATCCCACCGCCATCGGCTGGTTGCCCGAGGAAAAAGACGCCCTCGGCGAGGCTCAGCATTGCGCATGGGAAACGGTGCAACGCGGCCACGCTGTGGCCAACGGCTGCTACCTCGCCGCCGTCAACCGCTCCGGCACCCATGACGGCACCGAGTTCTGGGGCCGCTCGTTTGTCGCGAATCCGTATGGCGAAATCGTCGCCAAGGCCTCCACCTGGAACGAGGAAATCATCTTGCAAGACCTTGACTTCCAGTTGGTTGAGGATTTCCGCCGAATCTGGCCATTCTTCCGCGACCGCCGGATCGACGCCTATGGCGACCTGACCAAGCGGTGGCGGGCTTGAGGGGTTTACGCCCTCTTGAACGAATCCCTGCGACAAATTGTCTCAATTTATGGACACATCGTCATTGTCGCTTGTTTTTGCGAACCCCCCGCATTGATTTATCTTTGGAAACCAGTGGGTTGTGATTTGGGAAACTTGGGCATGTCGAATGCTCATTGTGTCATTGAGTGAACTTGAGCGGTCGTGAATTGTAAGTTTGGTATTTACAAATTCACTACAATGAAGGTATTTTTCAGAAAATTTAGGAATAAATCCCCCCGCGCGACGTTTAACAAACAACCCCACACCAACATGGCATACGAATCCGAAGGCAGTTTGAAGCTCTACTTGAGGGAGATTTCCAGAACACCTCTCCTCACTCCGGAAGAGGAAATCGCTCTCTCAGAGCGCATCAAAAAGGGCGATCCCGAGGCGCGCTCGAACATGATCCGCGCCAACCTGCGCCTGGTCGTCAAGATCGCCCAGGACTATGCCAACTATGGCATGCCGGTGACCGACCTGATTTCCGAAGGCAACATCGGCCTGATGAAAGCCGTGGAACGCTTCGATCCTGAAAAAGGCGGCAAGCTGTCCACCTACGCCGCATGGTGGATCAAGCAATCCATCAAGCGGGCGCTGGCCAACCAATCCAAGACCATCCGCCTGCCCGTTCACATGGTGGACAAGATCGCCAAAATGCGCCGGATTGCCGCGATGCTCACCGAGGCCCTCGGCCGCGAGCCCACCGATGAGGAACTCGCCGACGAGATCGGCGTGCCCCGCCGCAAGCTCGCCATGCTGCGCCAGGCATCGCACCGTCCGACCTCGCTCGACGCGCCGATCAACGAAGGTGAGGCCACCGAATACGGTGAAATCATCAGCGACGAGCGCGCCGTCAATCCGCTGGACATGCTTTCCGACAAGAATCTCCACGGCGAACTCGATGGCCTGCTCTCGGTGCTCGACGAGCGCGAGCGCCGGATCATCGACGAACGCTTCGGCTTGAGCGGTCGCAAGGCCCTCACGCTGGAGGAAGTGGGCCGCGAATTCGGGGTGACCCGCGAGCGGATCCGCCAACTGCAGAACTCGGCGCTCACCAAAATGCGCCGGGCGCTGCGCAAAAAGGAAAAGCCACTGCCCAAACCGCTGGCCAGCGGCGTGGCAGGCGCCTGATTTCAAGTGTGTTCAGCTAACTGGTGTGCAACCGCGGCGGAGTGATCCGCCGCGGTTGTCATTTTTCCGGGACGCTTGGCGTGGTGCATCGCATTCGGCCGAAACCGCTTGTTGCCATCGGCCGGTGGATTTTCCACATTCGGCCGCGTGAACCTTCCCAATGCCATCACGTTCTCGCGCCTAGTGCTTACCGGGGTCTTCGTGGCGGGGACCTCGTTCGCCAGTTTCACCGGGCACTGGATCGCATTGGTGTCCTTCGTCATCGCGGCCATCAGCGATTTCCTGGACGGCTGGCTCGCCCGCAAGATGGGCTTGGTCACGCCGATGGGCAAGTTGATGGATCCACTGGCGGACAAAGTGCTGGTCTGCTCCGCGTTTGTTTATCTGAGTGTGCAGGACTTGTGTCCGGTGTGGATCACGGTGCTCATTCTTGCGCGTGAATTTCTGGTCACCGGGCTGCGGCAGATCGCGGTGGAAGCGGGTCAGGTGATGGCCGCCGACCGCTTGGGGAAATGGAAAACCGGGCTGCAGCTGACGTTTTGCATCACCTGCCTGGTCTGGTTCGCATTCCAGCCGCTGGATGCCGGAAACTGGTTTGTCGCGCTGATTCATTACCTTTCCCGTCCCGATGGCTGGCTGCAACCGGTCTCGCTGTGGCTCGCGCTCGGATTGACCCTCCTCTCCGGCTGGAACTACGTCTGGGGTTGCCGGAAATTGCTGACGGGGAAGTGATTGCAAGCCTGCCAACATGATTTCCGCCTCAACTCGCGCAAGTCCTGCAAATGGGAAACGCGCCCGCAGTGGTTCAACGAGCGGAAACTCTACGGCGGCACCTTGCCGTGGATGAGCAGCCCGGACGCATCTTCACCGATTTCATCGCCGCGATCCGCAAGGGCGGCGGACAGGAGACGACTCCAGCGCCTTTCACCTGACCGAAGCGGCCCTGGCGGCGCGGGATTCCGCAGACATGGGGCAAACGCTGCGGTTGGAATAACCATGCATCATTGCTCCGCTTTGCGCTTTCCATGGCAAGACGGCGTTTCCATCCTCCGGCATGAAATCGCGTTTGATTCTGGTGGTCTTGTTGGTGCTGGCAGTGGCAGGCGGGCTGGCATGGTGGCTGCATGACCGGAGCGCGCCCAAGCTCGGCCAAGCGGCTTATGAACAAACGGCGGCGATTCTTGCCAAAGGCCCGCGTCCGCCGGGATCGAAGGAGCTGGCCGCGGTGCGAGCCCACGTCCGTGCGGAATTGGAAAAATCCGGCTGGGTGACGCAAGGCCAGCCCTTCGAGCGGATGACACCGATTGGCAAGGTCGCTTTTGAAAACGTGCGGGCCCGCTTTGCCAAGGGTGCGGGCGATCCGTGGGCCCGGCCGGTTGAGGGAATCCTCTGCGCCCACATCGACTCGAAGTATTACAAGGACAAGCATTTCCTCGGTGCCGACGATGCGGCCTCCGCTTGCGCCGCCATCGTGGTGATCGCGGAGTTTCTGGCGCGCGAGCGGCCGGAGCAGGCGGCGCGGCTGGAGCTCGTGCTCTTCGATGGCGAGGAGGCGTTTCTTGAAAACATCACGCCGCAGGACGGGCTCTACGGCAGCCGCCATTATGCCAACCAATGGCGCACCCGGCCGGACAAGCCGGAGTTCGGCATTCTGTTAGACATGGTCGGGCACCGGAACCTGTCCATCCGCCTGCCGTCCGACACGCCGGTGGATCTGCGCGAATTGGTGTTTTCCGCAGCGCGCGCCGAGGGCGTGGAGCGCTATTTCGGTATGGCTTCCGGCCCGATCATCGATGACCACGTGCCGCTCAATTTCGCGGGCATCCCCACGGTGGACATCATCGGCGATTTCACACGCAGCGGCTGGTGGCACACGCCGGGTGACAATATGAAAATCATCTCCGCGGACTCGCTGGACATCTCCATGCGTGTCACGCTCAGGATGCTGGACGAACGCCTCAAGAAGTGATGGCCGTGGAGTCCGCCGCGAAACTCGACACGCTGCAATCGGTGGAACTCGCCGAGGGCGTGGAAATCCGCCTGCGCATCGCCGGTCCGCTGCCGCGCGCCGGGGCTTATCTCATCGATTTCCTGATCCGTGTGATGCTGCTGGTGGCCGGCGTGATCCTCAGCTCGCTGGCGGGCTGGGCGCTCGGCGGCAAGGTGGCGGGCGGGCTGCTGCTGCTTGCATGGTTTTTGTTAGACTGGCTCTATCCGGTGGTGTTCGAGGCCGGCCGGCGCGGTGCCACGCCCGGCAAGCGGCTGGCCGGGCTGCGCGTGGTGCAGGCAAGCGGCTCGCCCGTCACCGTGGGGCAGGCGGTGGTGCGCAATTTCCTGCGTTTCATCGATGGCATGCCGCTTTTCACTTATGCATTTGGGATGGCGAGCTGCCTGGCCACGCGCCGTTTCCAACGGCTCGGAGATCTGGCGGCGGGCACCGTGGTGGTTTATCACCGCGCCCCTTCGCAGCCGGTGATTGCGGATCTGCCACCGGTGGATCCGCTGCCGCTGCCGGTGGCGCTGACTGCGGATGAAACCCGGGCGCTGGCACTTTTTCAGGAGCGGGCGGGTTTGTGGTTGCCGGCGCGCCGCGTGGAGATGGCCGATCACGCATCCGCCCTCACCGGCACCACCGGAGAAGCGGGAGTGAGCCGCCTCATGGCCATGGCCCGGTGGGCCCGCGAGAAACGGAATTGAGTGCGGATGGGATGATCCTTGCCCGGATTTCCAGAGCTTTCCGCGGCGGCGTTCGAGCCTTGTGCGGATGGCCACGGCGGTGGATTCACGCAGCGGTTTCAGGTGGCGGGGGCGAGGCGTTGCAGCGCCCTTCCTGTTAGAAATGCGAGCGGCGGCAGCCACAGCGCGGGCGTGGTGCCGGCACCGTGGGCGAGAGCCAGCGGCAGCAGCAGCATCCAATCGGCCAGGGGAATGCCCGCCAGCAGGCTGGAGACGCGCGCGCCGGTGTCGTTCTTGTGGCGCAGCAGGCTGTGGCAGGTCCATGTGGCGTATGGAACAATTGCCAACAGACATGCGGCCGGCGGCAGCTTGAGCATGACGAAGGTGGAGGAAGTCATCATCAGGGCGCAGGCGACGAAACACCACGTTGCGAGGTTTCCTCCACCAGATTGTTGCGGCAGCGACTCACGGCGGGCGAAAAGCGAGATGCCCGCCACGTGGCAGAACAGTGCGAGCCCGGCGATGCTTGCCACCGGCCACAGGGCGTGCTGAGCGGAGGCTGCAAGCCCGAGCAACGGCAGCAGCGCCCGGCACAGCGCCATCCAAACGATGGCCCATGCGGTCTTCTTGTGCAGCCAGGTGTAGAGCAGGATGCACAGTGCGATCAGCGCGGCCACCGTCAGCGCGTGCGGGCCTGCCAGTGCGGCAGTTCCGAGACCGCTGGCGGCGAGCGCAAGAGCCAGTGAGAGATACATCGCCGGCGGAAACAATCCGCGTGGCAGCGCGCGCTCGGGGCGCCGTGTCTGGTCCCAGCCGCGGTCCGCCCAGTCATTGACAAAGGTGCCGCAGAGGTAGAGCGAGACTGCCGCCATCGTGGCAGCGCCACTGTCAAACAACCCCGCGCCACCTAACAGCAGGCCGCACCAGACGTTGGAAACGACACTTGGGAGGTTGGCCAGCCGCGCGCTTGCGGCCAGCGCTCGCAATGGGCCCGGAGGTTTTTTCACTGGGCCGCGTGCGGAAACGGGTTTCAGCGGGTGCCGACGCCGGTGCCGGGCAGGAAGCGGTAATAGACCTCCAGCATCAGCGTGCACAGGGCGGTGCGGTAATGGGTGTTGCCGACAAAGAGCGGTGCGACGGCCCGAATCCCTTGTGCGCTGCCCTTGTTAGGCGCTTTCCACGAGCCGTCTGGATTCTGGTTTTTGAGAACCTGGTCGCGGAAGAGGGCGTTGTATTTCTTCCACTGCTCGCCACCGCGGTTCATCATGGCCTGTGCTTCGTAGTAGTGGCCGTAGAGGTCTGAATACGCGGTATTGTAGTCGAAGCGGGTGTTCTCCTCGATGTATTTGGCTCCCTGGCGGGCGGAGGACATGGAGCCCTTGTCGAACATTTGCAGCGAGAGCACGCCGCCGCCGGTCATGGTGCGGTAGCCTTCGGCATGGGGTTGTTCATCGGGCCTTGAGTAGGCGAAGCCGCCGTCCTTGGACTTCATGGAGTCCACATAATCCATCGCCTTATTAGCGGCGCGGCTGAGGCCCTTGAATTCCAGGCCAGTGTGATGGCAGGCCTTCAAGGCCTGGATTTGCCATGCGGCTACTGAGAGGTCGCCGCCGCGGCTGCCGGTGGTGTCGTAGAGGTAATCCCAGCCACCGGATTTCTTGTGCTGGTTGTCGATGATGAACTGGCCGGCCTTCTGAGTGACCTCAAAAAGGTTGGGCACGTTGATGTTGCCCTGCTTGCAGAAGGTGGAGGCTTCGGCGAGGGCATAGGTGGCGATGGCGTGTTCGTAAGGCCATGAATTCACCGTGAGATTGCTGGAGAGCTTGCCATTGGTCTTCATGCCCAGATTGACGAGATAGGTGATGGCACGCAGGACGGTGTCGCCATATTCCTTGGACAGCGGGGTCTCGCAGCGGCCCAGGAAAGCCAGCAGGGCGAGGCCGGTCATGGCGGGCTTGTTGCTGTCGGTCCATGAACCATCGGCGCTTTGGGTGGCCTTGAACCAGTTGAGAGCCTTGGTGACGGCTTCCTCGCACTCCGGCGTGCCGCCGGTTTCCTGCAGGCGGGCGAGGCGGTCTTCCAGCGAGCAGCGCTTCTTCATGGTGGCGGGCACATTGCCGAATCCGCTCGGCTCGGCCTCGCCCCAGTTCGCGCCGAAGTCCTCAATATCGCCGAAGTCCATCGACGGCGTGCTTACATCCACATTCGGCACCTGCACGGAGGTGGGGGAGGCGGTGTTGGAAATGATCACCTTGGCCAGGTTGGTGGTCGGCGGGGTGGGTTTGCGGGTGACGTTGGTCTGGATTTTCTTTTCCTCCAGATTGGTCTCTTCATTGAGGTTCGCCTCATAGGTAACGATGGTCGGCGTTTCCCTGACCATGGCGGGCAACAACAGGATCCCGAGCAACAAGGAAATCAGCAACACCACCAGAATGGCGATGACGATGGAGGAAATGGTCGAGTTCCTCTGCTGGACTTTGAGGCGATCGAGAGCTTCCGGGCTGAGTTCGGCGTGCAGGCTCATGACGTTTGGATACGGCAGGCTAGCCCGCCTTTCCGGGCTTGCCAGTCGAAAAATCTGCGGACACGCGGAAATAAAGCCGCGCGGTTTCAGCAGACGCCGATTTCGCTCAGAATGCCTTCGCAGCCATCTTCGAGCAGGGTGATGACGTGATCGAAGCCGCGCTGGCCGCCGTAGTAGGGATCCGGCACGCGCGGATCGTTATGGCGGCGGCAAAAGCTCACGAAGGGGCGGATTTTCGAGTGAAACGCACCTGAAGGGTCGAGCCCGCGCACGTCGGCGTAGTTGGTCTCATCCATGGTCACGATCAGATCGAAATCCCGCAGGTCCTCCCTGCGGATTTTGCGCGCGCGGCCGGTGACGGGGAAGCCGCGGCGCTGGAGGGCTGCCGACATCCGTGGGTCCGGTGGCGAGCCTTCGTGATGGCCGATGATGCCGGCGGAATCGATGTGGAAATCCCCGTTCATGCCTGCGGCGGCGGCTTGCTGGCGGAAAATGATTTCCGCGGCGGGGGAACGGCAGATGTTGCCGAGACACACGAAGAGGATACGACGGTGGGTTGTGCGGGGGGGGCGCATGGACTCCTTAATCAGATGGAATGCGCGGCGGTTCAATCCAAAATCCCTCCGCGATCGCGGGGGGTGGATTCGTTGTCGCGTGCCGGCGGCGGAGTGTTTTAGCCTGTGGCCATGACGCGGCGTGTGGCGGTGATGGTGTTGTTAGGTTTCGGAGTGCTGGCTGCGGCGCTGGGGCTCGGGCGGCTGCGTTTTGACCCGGACATTCTCGGCATGCTGCCGCCAGAAATGCCGGAAGTGCGGGGACTGCGGGCCCTGCACGAGTCATTCGCCAAGGCGGATGAATTGGTCATCCTGATCGAGGGCGGTGCCGATGATGAAGGCCTGATGAAGGAAAAAGCGGAGTCGCTGGCGCAGGCACTGACGGCCGCGGGCGTCGCCAAACGGGCCGCATGGCAGCCCCGCTGGATGGACGAGGGTGGGGGCATGGCCGAGTTTCTCGCCTACCTCTGGCTCAACGGCCCGCCCGCCATCGCGCGCCAACAAGCCACGGCCCTGGCTCCGGGAAACGCGCCCGCCACCCTGCAAAACGCGCTGGCGGAGGTGGCCACGGCGATGGAGGGCGAGGATCTGGCCATGCGGGCGCACGATCCCTTCGGCTTCCTGCGCCACCCGGCGCTGGAGCCCTTGCTGGCAGGCGCGGCCGATGGTTCCGCAGGCTATGAAAGTCCGGATGGCCGCGGGCACTTGATCTTGATCGACGCGCCGCGGCCGGTGCCCGGCTACCGGAATGCGGGCGTCTGGCTCGATGAGGTCCGCGCGGTCATCGCGGAGTGGCAAAAGTCCGACGGAGCCGGGATCCGCGTCCATCTCACGGGCGAGCCGGTGTTTGCCGCGGAAATCGGCGGCGCGATGGAGCGCGACATGAGCGGCACGGTGGGCATCACAGCCGGGCTGATCGGGCTGCTTTTCTGGTGGATGCAGCGCCGGCTTGTTCTGTTAGGCGGGCTGGCGTTGGTGCTGGGCCTGACCTTTGTGGCGGCACTCGGGATGGCGGGCTGGATCTATGGGGAACTCAGCATCATGTCGGCCGGTTTCGCCGCGATCCTGCTCGGCCTGGCGGTGGATTACGCCGTGTTGATCTGCCAGGAGGCCAAGCTGGCGGGCCGCGGCCGCGAGGCCCTGTGGCGCGCCACCGGCGCCTCGGTGCTGTGGGCGGCGGTGACCACTGCGGTGGTGTTTCTTGCGCTCAATCGCAGCGGCCTGCCCGGCATTGCACAACTCGGAACAATGGTCGCTTGCGGCATCGTGGCGGGTGCGGCGCTGATGCTGGGATTTTATCTGCCCTTTGTGGCCAAAGCCGGAGCCGGCCGCCAACTTCCCGCGAGCGGGCGGCGGATGGTGCCGGGAAAAAACACCGCGCTGTTGATCGCCGCAGGTCTGGCGCTGGCAGCGGCAGGCAGCCTGTGGTGGCGCGGTCTGCCGGGCATTGATTTCAATGAGCGCATGCTGCGCCCGCGCCACAGCCCGGCGATGGCGGCATTCGACCGGGTGCGGGAAATGTTTCCGCAGTGGGGCACGGACGCGCTGCGCCTGATCGTGGAGGCTGCCGACGATGCGGCGATGGGCGAGCGCCTGTTAGAAGCGGAGCGGCGCGTGACGGAAATGCCAGCCATCGCCTCCGTGGTCCTGCCTTCCCTCTGGTGGCCGGAGCAGTCCCGCCAGCAGGTGAACCGCGAGGCGCTGCGCGAAATGACGGAAAATTCCGCCATGCTGCTGGCCGCAGCCGATTCCGCCGGATTTTCCGCAGAGGGACTCGCGCTCGGCAGGACGGTGCTTGCGGAAATGAAGCGCATGGTGGAGGCGGAGGGAGTCGTTTACCCGCAGTCGCCCGGCGCGCGGGATGTCATGCGGATGTTCATTTCGAGAAACGAAAACGGCGGCGGCAGTGTGGCCGGAGTGCTGAGGCCGGTGGCGGGTGCGGACGCTGCGGGCAGGGATTATGAAACTTTCCGCGCGCTCAACGGCGGCGGCATCTGGCTCGCCGGTTGGGACCTGCTGCGGCCGGCGGTGGCACCGCTGGTGCGCAAGGATCTAACGGATGTGTTCCTGCCGATGGCTGTGCTCATGATGCTGATGTTGGCGGCGATCTTCCGCACGGCGCGGGGGCTTGCGCTGTGTCTGGCGGCGATGGCGCTCAGCGGCCTGATCCTGCTGGCGGCCATGGCCTGGCTGGGTATCGGCTGGAATTTCCTCAACATCGCGGCCACGCCGTTGTTGTTAGGCACCGGGATCGATTACGGCATCCACGTCGGCCTGGCACTGCGGCGCAATGGCGGCGACGTGGTGGCGATGTGGCATGGCACCGGCAAGGCGGTGGTGTTCTGCGGCGTTTCCACCGCCATTGGTTTCGGCTCGCTGTGTTTCGCCTCCAATGAGGCGCTGGCCAGCCTTGGCGCGGTGGCGGTGATCGGCATCCTTGCCTGCATGGTGGTGAGCGTGTTCCTGCTGCCGGCCTTCATCGCTACCCGTCGCGGCGAATCCATCAGTTGAGAATCCCGCCGGGATAGGGCATGCTTTGGATGTCATGAAACACCATTCACCGATCATTGCCGGCGTTGATTTTTCCTCTTCCTCCAGCCAAGTGCTGGCGCATGCCGCGAAACTCGCCGCCGCGATGGAATGCCCGTTGGTGGTCGCGCATGTGATCGGCTCCAGCACCATCAAGGAGTGGGAGGATTCGATGGGTCGCGAGGCGTCCACGGCGCAGCGGATGGATGAAATGAAAGAGCGGCTGGCGGAGCTTGTGGCTGAAAACAGCGCCAGCCGTGCGGCGGCCATCGAGGTGCGCATCGGCCGTGCGGACAAGGCGCTGGCCGAGATCGTGCGCGACCACGGCGCGGACCTGCTGGTGCTCGGCGCGCATGATGTTTCCAAGCGGCGCCTGGGATCGGTGGCGTCGCACTGCGCCCGCAGCCTGCCAGCGGATGTGCTGCTGCTGCGGGATTGGCAGGGCCGCTTCTTCCGCAAGATCGCCGCCTGTGTGGATTTTTCCCCGTCCTCGGCCATCGGCCTGGAGCGCGCCATCGCGGTGGCCGCGGCACACCGGGCAGCGTTGGAAATCATTCATGTCATCTTCCCACCCAGCCGCGATCCCTGGGGCAAGGTGATGGACCAGCCGATGGATTCCGAGATGAGTTATGAAACCCGCGTCCGCGAGCGGGCCGGCCGGCGCATGGATGAGTTTCTCAAGCCCTTCGCCGCGAGCTTGGCGGGAATCACATCCTCGGTTCTGTTTCTGGAGGCGGAGTGCCCGGCGGCGGCGATCACCGCGCATGTGGACGTGGCGGAAATCGATCTCACCGTGATGGGCTCGCGCGAGGGTTCCTGG
>RPOS01000106.1 GCA_003820635.1 Verrucomicrobiaceae bacterium
CATGGATCTCTCCGGTGGCGGAGTTCGGCCACGCGGACCTGCTGCTGCTGTGCGGCGCGGCGGGAAGTTTCCTGAGCGTGCTGGCCATCGCGGGAAATGCCGTGGCCGAGCGAGTGCTGGCCTGGGGCATCGCGCTGCTGCTGCTGGCAAGCGTGGCTGTGGCGGCCCTGCAACTGCAGGATCACTCCTTCAGCCCGGTCTTCGCCGCGGAGGCCACCATCGGCAAGACCAACGGATTTTTCGCCCATTACAATGAAGCGGCCAATTACTTCATCGCCTCCTCGCTGCTGGTAGCGGCGGCGGCGATGTTCGGAAGGCACGCCACGGCCACCCGCCTCCTCTGGCTGCTGCTGGCCGCGGCGGGGCTGGCCTGCGTGTATTTCACCGGCTCGCGCGGCGGCGTGTTCGGCGCGGCGGTCGGTTGCGGCGTGCTGGCCGCCGTGCTGTTGGTGATCGGCAAGCGGCGCAAGGCCAAATGGTTCGGCCCGGCCGTGATCGCCGTGCCGCTGGTTTGCCTGGCAGTCGGCGTGTTATGGATCCTCGGCTGGCAGGAAGTCCAGCGGGCGCGTGTCGGTGGCGGCATCGACCAACTGCTCGACAACACCACGCGGCTTTACCTCCTCGGCATCGCCCTCTCATGCATCGGGCTGCATCCGCTGGCCGGCGGTGGCAGCCGGAGTTTCAGCTGGGAATGCTTCCGTTTCGTCAAGCGCGGAGACCAGGGCGACATGATCACCCACCGCCCCGAGTTGGTGCACAACGAGCTGCTGCAGGCCGCCACCGATTACGGCCTGATCGGCTCCGGGCTGCTGGCCGGGCTGCTAGGCGCCCTGGTGCTGGCGGCGGTGCTGCGGACCGGCTTCGAGGACCGGCCGCGCGAGCATGACGCGCGCGACGCCTGGCGCCTCGGCGGGCTGGCCGCACTGGCGGGCATGCTGGTGCAGTCCTGTTTCAGTTTCGTGTTCCACCTGATGCCGGGGATCCTCCTGTTGGGCATCTGCCTCGGCCAGATCGCGCGGACGCCGCAAGGCCCGTCCGGGTCACGTGGCGCGGGGACGCGGGTTCTGCTCACGCTGGCCGCCATCGGCTGCGCGCTCATGCTGCTGCCCGCCGGCTGGAAGGGCAGCCGGGTGACCGGCATCCTGTGGGACAGCTGGCTGGCCAAGCAGCCGGAAACCTCCGCCGAGTCGCGCATCGACGCGCTGTCGGAGGCCATCCGGGTGTGGCCGCAAATCGAGTTCCACCAGGCGCGCGCGGCCATTCACCAGCAACTGGCCATCAGCCACGCGACGGGGCCGGAATTCCGGGAAGCGGCGGAGCTGGCCCTTGAAGATTACGCGGAGGCCGCGCGGCTCCACCCGTATGAACCGGCCTTTCCGGTCAACCGGGGCAAACTGCTGAGCCAACTGGGCCGGGATGACGAGGCGGAGGCTGCCTTCCGGCAGGGCATCGGCCTGCAGGGCGGCATGGAACCCGGCTTCCGCGGCCATTTTTCCCTGGCCACCCACTATCTCGGCAAGGGCCTGCGCTTGTCCGACGCGCAGCAGCCGGAGGCGGCGCTGGCCACGCTGGAACTCGCCGCCGAGGAAATGGAACTGGCCACCGCCCGCATGCACTGGGTGGGCCGGGACATGCTCGAGCCGCGCGTTTCCGTCCACGAGGCCCTCGGCATCGCCCGCGAGGCCTCCGGCGATGTGCAGGGCGCTCTGGAAAGTTACAACTTCGCCGCCGGCCTCCAGCAGGGCAAGCGCGTCCACTACCGCGCCGCGGTGTTGATCGGGCAAAGCGCCGTCGGCCACTGGTCGCAGCGGCAGCCGTCCAAGGCGCTGGCGCTGTTTCTCGAGGCGAAAAAACGCGTCGGCCAGGCCGGCAATGAACTGCCCGCGGGCATCACGCCCAGCCAGCGGCTGGAATACCTCGCCTACCTCGACCGCAGCATCGCCTTCCTCAAGGGCGCGAAGGTGGAACCGGAGGAATAACAGAACCCGCAGCCAGCCAGGCCAGCCGGAGTGTCCTACAACTCCGAGTATTTCAGGTTGTTGCCCTTGGACTTGGCCACCGGGTAGCGCTCCTCGTTGCGGGCCATCTTGGCGGCCATCACGTCACCGAGGTTGAAGCCCAGATTGTCGGCGAACTCGAACAGGAGGATGCCGACGTCGGCGATTTCCGAGGCGATTTCATCGCGGTTGCGGCGCACGCGCTCGTCGATCTGGCCGTCCTGTTGCCAGACGAAATGCTGCATGAGCTCGCCGGCCTCGGCGGCGATGGCCACGGCCAGATCCTTCGGGTTGTGAAACTGCCGCCAGTCGCGGGCATCGACGAATGCCTGGATGCGGGTGGTGAGCGAGGAGATGGAGTCGTTCATGGGCGGGATGATAAGGGGCGGCGAATTGCATTCGCCATGCCTTTTTCTTAATTCGGGGTACTGGGCAGGGCGCTTGCAAAGCACCGCCACGAAAAAACCGCCTGCGCTGCGGCACAGGCGGTTTTTTGATTTTTCAAATGATGGTGTCCGCTTATTCAGCGGCGGCCTCGGGAGCTTCCGCAGCCTTCTTCTTGGCAGGCTTCTTGGCGGGCTTTTCCCCAGCCGCGACTTCGACCACCGCATCGGCGGCGGCGGTTTCCTCCACCGCTTCGGTTTCGGTGACGCGGTCCACCCACTCGATGATCGCCATCGGGGCGGAATCGCTCATGCGGGCGCCGAGCTTGGTGATCCGGCAGTAGCCGCCCTGGCGGTCCTTGGAAGCGGGAGCCACTTCGGAGAACAGCTTCTTGACGGTGTCCTTCTGGTGCAGGTAGGCGATGGCGAGGCGGCGGGAATGCAGGTCGTCGCGCTTGGCGAGGGTGACCAGTTTTTCCGCCACCGGGCGCAGGGCCTTGGCCTTGCCGAGGGTGGTCTTGATCCGGCCGTGCTCGATCAGGCTGCACGCCAGGTTGGAAAGCAGCGCCTTGCGGTGCGAGGCGTTGCGTTTGAGTTTTGCGGTTTTGCTACGATGTCTCATCGGGTGCTTCCTTTTCTAAAAGTGTGAAAGTGTTAGGTTAGTCGTCGAGGTTCTGGGCGATCAGATCGGCAAGTCCGACCGGCGCCTCGTCTTCCACGCCAAGGCGCGGGCCACGGGTGGCGGCGGCGGGGCCGGAGAGCAGCGAGGGCTCGAAGGTCATGCCAAGGCCGAGGCCGAGCTCGACGAGCTTGTCCTTGATCTCGTTGAGCGACTTCTTGCCGAAGTTGCGGTATTTGAGCATCTCCGCCTCGGACTTCATGGCAAGCTGGCCGACGGTGGTGATGTTGGCGTTGTTGAGGCAGTTGGCGGCGCGGACCGAAAGCTCGATCTCGTTGACCGACATATTGAGCAGCTTCTTGAGCGCGGCGTTTTCCTCGCTGGATTCGGCCGGAGCTTCCTCGAAGTCCACGGCGTTCTCATCGTAGTTGACGAAGACGTCGAGGTGGTGGCGGAGGATGGCGGAGGATTGAAGGAGCGCGTCCTGCGGGGTGATCCGGCCGTCCGTCCAGATGTCGAGCACGAGCTTGTCGAAATCGGTGAACTGGCCGACGCGGGCGGTTTCCACGGCATACTTGACGCGGGTGACCGGGGAGAAGATCGAATCGATGGCGATGACGCCGATCGGCTGGTCCTTGCGCTTGTTTTCATCACCGGTGGAGAAACCACGGCCGACGCGCACTTCGAATTCGCAATCGAACTTCACCTTCTTGTCGAGGGTGCAGATGACCTGATCCTTGTTGACGACGGAGTAGATGTGATCCCCGGTGATGTCGCCGGCGGTGACCACGCCTTCCTTCTCGACCTTGATGGTGAGGATGCGGGGCTCCTTTTCGTTGTGATTGAACTTCACCTTCTTGAGGTTGAGCACGATGTCGGTGACGTCCTCGACCACGCCGGGGAGGCTGGAGAACTCGTGCTGCACGCCGGCGATGCGGACGGAGGTGATGGACGCGCCTTCCAAAGAGGAGAGGAGCACGCGGCGGAGCGAGTTGCCGATGGTGTGGCCGTATCCACGCTCGAAGGGCTCGGCGATGAACTGGGCGTAGGTATCGGTGGCGGTTTCCTCGTTGCGGACGAGGCGGCTGGGGAGCTCGAAACGAGCGAGTTTGACTGCTGACATGTTTGTTTTTCGTATGCCGGGTTACCCTCCAGCGGGCGGAAACACCGCGAATATGCGGCGAAGCGGAGGACCTACGGCGTGCTTGGGAAGCCCGCGGGCGGCGACTAAAAGACGACCGGCGGCCGCTTGCAAAGCATTTTTTGGGGTTTTTACCCGGAAAAGAAAGTCGCCCCGCCGGCACTGCGCATGAAAAAATCGCTAGATTTTCTAGCAGACCGCGTGCACTTATGAAGTGCACTCAACCACAACCCCTATGAAATCCAAAAAAAATCTGACACGCTTCACGTATGAAAGCGCCGCATTCGAAGGCTGGCGCCTCTGCATCACCAAGGCCGGCACCACCTTCACCCGTTATTTCCCCGACAAGAAATTCGGCGGTGGCAAGAAGTCCCTGGCAGCCGCCGAGAAAACCCTCGCCGATCTCAAGGCGCTCATCGATGGCTCCAAGCGCGTCGAGGGCAAACTGACTCCCGCGACCATCAAGAAGGCCGAGAAACTGCTCACCGAAGCCGTCTGACCGCACGGGGAATTTCCGTTTGCATGGATCTGAAGCTGCGGAATCATCCCCCCCCATGGCAGGCGCTTGCGTGATTCATTGGTTCCGCCGCGATCTGCGGATCGCGGACAATTCCGGTCTGTATCACGCCGCCAGGCGGGGACTGCCGGTGGTGCCCGTTTGTTTTCTGAGCGACTGGCGTGGCCCGCACGCGTGGACCGGGCCGAACCGCCAGCATTTCCTTTGCGGCAGCATCGCATCGCTGGCGCGCAATTTGGAAACGATCGGCGGGCGCTTGCTGATCCGGCATGGCGATCCGGTGGCGGGCCTGCGCGAGTTGATCCGCGAGGCGGGTGCCGTGGCCCTGCACTTCAACGCGGATCCCGATCCCTTCGGCAAGGCGGTGGAACAACGGGTGCGGGCGCTTTGCGCGGAGCTCGGAATCGGGTGCCAAGCCCTCACGGATGTGGCGCTGCACACGCCGGACGAGGTGCTCACCCAGGGCGGCCAGCCCTACAAGGTTTACACGCCCTACAGCCGCAACTGGCTGGCCCTGCCGAAAGCCGCGCCGCTGGGCAAACCTGCGGCGCTGCGCACTCCGGCGGCCCCCCACGCCCTGCCGCTGCCCACCGTGGCGCACTGGGGCTGGCAGATTCCGCAAAGCCAACTTCCCGAGCCCGGCGAGCGCGCCGCCCGCGAGCGGCTGAAGCGCGCCGTGGCCGGAAAAATCCAGGCCTACGCCGCCAAGCGCGATCTCCCCGCCGCCGATGGCACCTCACGCATTTCCCAAGACCTGCGCTTCGGCCTGGTCTCGATCCGCACCGTGTTTGCGGAGGCGATGAAAGCCCGCGCCGCCGCGGATGCCGCCGGGCGCGCCGGCATCGATGTCTTCATCAAGGAGCTCGCGTGGCGGGAGTTTTACTTCGCGATTCTCCACCATTTTCCCAATGTGCTCGACGAGGAATTCAACGCCGACTGGCGCGGACTTCCCTGGGATGAACCCGGGCCGCTGTTCGAGCTCTGGAAGCAGGGCCGCACCGGCTTCCCGATCGTCGATGCCGGGATGCGCGAGCTGCTGGCCACCGGCTTCATGCACAACCGTGTGCGCATGATCACCGCGATGTTCCTCACCAAAGACCTGCACCACGATTGGAAACTCGGCGAATCGCATTTCATGCAGCACCTCGTGGACGGCGAAATCGCCTCCAACAACGGCGGCTGGCAGTGGTCCGCCGGCACCGGCGCGGACGCGGCGCCGTATTTCCGCATCCAGAATCCATGGTCGCAGACCGCCCGCTACGATCCGGCGGGAGCGTATGTCAAACGCTGGGTGCCGGAGCTCGCGGAGGTGCATCCCTCGCGTTTGATGGAGCCACCGAAGGATGGCAGACCGCTTGCCCCCGGCTACCCCCTGCCCTGCCTCGACCACAAGACCGAGCGCGAGCGCACACTGGCCATCTTCAAGCGCCACCGCGAGAAAACCGCGCGGGGCTGAAACCTCCAATCTCAGACGTAGGGTCGATAAGTGGGCCGATAGAGACTTTGGCGGACGGTCGGCTCCACTTCATCGTCGCTGAGCTGGATGGCGGCGAGGCCGGAATGGATGGCTTCCTTGGCCACTTCGGTGGCGATTTTCACCGAAACCTCGCGGATGAGTGTGAGGGACGGATAGATCCGGCCGAGGGCGAGATCGTCCTCAGTGACCAGATTCGCAAGGGTCCGCGCGGCGACAAGAAACATGCGGTCCGAGACTTCGGCGGACTCGACGACGAGCGCTCCCAGTCCGACGCCCGGGAAGATATAGACGTTGTTTCCCTGCCCGGGGACGAAGGTGCGGCCACCAAAATCCACCGGCGCGAACGGGCTGCCGCTGGCGAAAATGGCGCGACCGCCGGACGCCTGATAGGCGGTTTCCGCCGTGCATTCGGCTTGGGAAGTCGGATTGGAAAGGGCGAAAATCACCGGGCGTTCGTTGAACTCCGCCATCCGGGCGATGATTTCAGGCGTGAATTTCGCGGGCGTGCCGGAAACGCCGATCAGGGCGGTGGGGCGAAGGGTTTCCACCGCTTCGGCCAGGGTTTCCACCGGCGGATGATCGTGGGCATAGGGGATTTTGTGGTGGGCGAGTTTCGCCAGGCGCTCGCGGACGACGAGCCCTTGGGAGTCGACGAACCAGCAGCGTTGCCGCGCCTCGGCTTCGGTAAGCCCGGCGTCGATGGCGGCGGCGGTGAAAAGATCGGCGATGCCCGTGCCCGCCTCGCCCGCGCCGAGGAAGAGGAGTTTCTGCTCCGCAAGCGATTGGCCGGTCTCGCGCAGCGCGGCGATCAATCCGGCCAGCGCCACGGCGGCGGTGCCCTGGATGTCGTCGTTAAAACTGCAGATCCGCTTGCGATAGTTGTTCAGCAGGCGGAAGGCGTTGGTATTGCCGAAGTCTTCCCATTGCAAAAGCACCTTGGGAAACACCTGCTTCACGGCGGTGACGAACTCCTCGATGAAGGCGTCATACTCCTCGCCACGCACGCGGGGCTGGTTCAGTCCGAGATAGGTCGGGCTGTGATGGAGACTTTCGTTGTTGGTGCCGACATCCAGCGTGATGGGCAGGCAGTATCCGGGATGCACGCCCGCGCAGGAGGTGTAGAGCGAGAGTTTTCCCACCGGGATTCCCATGCCGAGCACGCCGAGGTCGCCGAGACCGAGGATGCGCTCGCCATCGGTCACCACGATCATGCGCACATCCGTCTGAGGCCAGTGGCGGAGGATTTCGGCGATGCGTCCGCGTTCGCGGATGGTGATGAACATTCCGCGCGGGCGACGGAAAATCACGCCGTAGTCGAGACAGGCCTGCCCGACGGTGGGCGTGTAGATGATGGGAATCATCTCCTCGGGATGGGTTTCGAGGAGCTTGTAAAAAAGAGTCTCGTTGCGGTTCTGGAGAAGAGTGAGGAAGACGTATTTGTCGAGCGGTTCAGCTCGATGCTGGAAATTGGCGTAGGCCCGGACCAATTGCTCATCCAGAGAGAACACGCGCGGCGGCAGAAGACCGCGGAGGCCAAGCGCGTCCCGCTCTTCTTCCGTAAAAGCAGTGCCTTTGTTCAAAAGCGGATTGGCAAGAAGAGCGACTCCCCGGGGCAGAACGTCTCCCCCGGTGGCCCGCAAGGATGTCCTTTGAGGTGCGGTTGAATTCATGGGGGCACCCTGCGGATCTCCGGTCAAAGCAACCACGCGCGGATTCAGAGATACCGCGCATATCGTGCGCAATTCCCACCAGAGTCCACCTTTCAAGGGCCGCCGCCTGGAGGATCCACCCCGTTGTAATGCAGCGCTTTTCCGGCCGATCCGGAAGCAGCCTCTTTCATCAGCCGCTCCGCCAAGGCCTTGAGGTCCTCCACCGGAATGGCGAAGCTCTCGGCGCGGTTGGCGCGGGCGATGTTCATGCCGATGCAGCGGCCTTCCAGGTCTAACAACGGCCCGCCGGTCACGCGGCTGCTGCCGAGGATGTCGTGCTGCATGACCCGCGGGAAACCGCTGCGGCGGCGGGAAAAATCCCCGCTCATCATGTCGTTGCGGTTCATCGTATCGGCGAACATTTCGCCCTTGGCGGAAAGGCGGACCTCGGCCGTGAACTCCCGTTTGCCACGGCGGCAGACGACTTTCACCTTGGTGCCGGCCTTGCGGTCCTTGAGCACTTCCGCGATGTCCTCGATCTTGGAAATTTTCGTTCCCTCGATGGCAAGGATCACATCGCCATTCTGGAGGCCGGCTTCCTGCGCGCCGCTGCCATCGGTCACTTCCTCGATCTCGATCGCCTTGGACTTCCCGCTCAGCACCACGCCCAGCGCGGCACCGCCGGCGGCCGGGATTTCGCGGATTTTGGCACTGACGATGCCGGCCAGCGCGCGGCGCGTGGTGCGCGAGCTCGCGCCGTTGGCCACCACCCAGGTGCCCTGCGGCACGTCGCTGACGGGCGCGTAAACCACCGGGATCAAGCCTGTGGCCTCGATCTTGAGCAAGGCGACATCCCACTCAGGATCGGTGGCGAGGATGCTGACCTCCTTGTAATTCGTGCGATCCACCGTGACGGAGATTTTTTCCATATCCGCCACCTCGCTGGCCTTGGTGAGGATGTGCCCGTCCGCGGAAATGACGATGCCATAACTCATCTCCTTGCGGCCGTCGAGAATCACCGCGCTGGAGGTCTGCAACACCGTGCGCTGCGGCTCGAAGGCGGCCGTCACGGCCTGGCCCGTGGTGCGGTAGGCGGATTCCAGGCTCTGCTGGGCCGCCAGCGGCGCGACCAGCAGGGCGGCGATGGCAAGGGCGATGGCGATTCTGTTAGCGTTCACCGAGTTCGAGAGTGAGGGTTTCGCGATTGCCTTTGCGTTCCAGCTCGAAGGCCGCTTCATCGCCGGCGGCCATTTCCTTGAGCAGTGCCTGCAACTGCTCGCGCGTTGCCAGCGGCGTGCCGTTGAGCGAATGCAGGATGTCACCCTCCTTGATACCCGCTGTTTCGGCCGGGGTCTTGTTGCCCACCTTGGTGACGCGCAGGCCGCCCTCCTTGCGGGCATCGGTGGCCAGGCCGAGGAAACCACTGCCTTTCACCGGCTTGGTGGCGAAGGGCCCCTCGCCGATGAACCCGCCCTTGAGCAGGCCGTCCCAGTGTTCGAGAAAGCGGCTCATCGGCACGTGCATGTTCACCTGCAACTGCTGGCCGACACGCGAGTGGATGGCCACCAGTTTTCCTGTTAGATCGAACAAGGGGCCGCCGGAATCCCCGCCGATGAGGATGCAGTCGGACTGGAAAGTGCTGTTGGCGAGGCGCACCAGGCGGCCGAGCCGCACCACCGAGCCGCGCTCCTTGTCAAAACCCCCGGAGTGGCCGAGCGCGAACACCCAGTCGCCGAGCCGCGCGGAGTTTTCGCGGTCGATCTCCACAAACGGATACTTGCCCTCGTCGGTGATGCGGATCATCGCGGCGTCGGTATCCGCCACCAGGCCGAGCGTGCGCGCCTTGAGGCGGGTGCCGTCCTCCATGATCACGGTGACTTTTTTATTCACACCCGTGCTGACGTGGGCCGCTGTTAGAACAAGCCCGTCTTCGGAAACAATGACGCCGCTGCCGGAGCCCTCCTTGAGCTCGATGCAAACGGTCGCCGCACGGACTTTTGGCAGCGCCGTCACCAGCGCGGACTGGATCACCTCGATGTCCTTGCGGGATTCCGGCGCCTTGAGGTCATTCACGTATGGCCGGGCCTCCGCCGCCAGCGCGCAGCCGGCCAGCGATGCCATGAAAAATCCTATCAACCGCGGAATCATGTCGTGAATGGAGCGCCACACTAGAGGCATCCTGTCTCTCCGGCAACCCGGGCGTGCGGGAGCTTGCGGAAAATGCCGGTCCACTCGCGGCCCACGCGGCTGGGGTAGGCGCGCTGCGGCACCCAGCCATCGATCCGCTCGAACCATGGGGAGAAAATTTCATCCAGCTCCACCACCGTCACCTTGAATGGCGGGCCGCCCTCCTCATCCTCGCCCGGATCATGCGGCGTGAGATAAAACACTCCGGCGAGGTGCCCTCCCGCCGGCAGCAACGCGGCGGCCGCCGCGGCGTAGGCGGCGCGCTGCCCGGGCAGGATCGCGCAAAAACACGTGTGCTCCCAGATCGCGGAAAAACTCCGTCCCTCACGCCAGCGGGGACAGAGGAAATCACCGGCTTCGTAGGTCTCCGCACCCTCGCCGGAGAGCGCCCGGGCGCGCTCCACGGCGGCTTCCGAAATATCGAGCCCCACCGCCGGAATCCCGAAATCCGCCAGCGCGCGCACGTCATGGCCGAGGCCGCATCCGGGGACCAGCACCGGCCCGCCGAGCCACAGCGCAGACCCATACTCTTCGAGCAATTCCAACAACGGCGGCGCGGCGCTGCCGTGGTCCCACGGAGTTTCCCCGGAGCGATAACATTGTTCCCAGTCCCTCATGGCCGCCACTGTTTCTCACTATGGCCGGAAATCAAGGCCCGCCCGCTTTCACTCGGAAGAACATCCTCGGCTCCACCATCGGCAGCGGCACCACGATCGGCTGGCCCGCGCCCGGATGGGCCGAGAGAATCTCCCAGCTGCCAGCAGCGAGCGACCCGCTCATTTCCACCGTGTAAACCACACCCGCCGCTCCGGGAAACGACAACTCCAGGCCCGCGGCGGACCTTGCCAGCACCGGCGCGAAGCGCGACGCCGCATTCCGCGGATCGGTGCCGAA
>RPOS01000107.1 GCA_003820635.1 Verrucomicrobiaceae bacterium
ACGTTCAACGGTTCAACACCCTGGGTTGGATCGCAGGCAGTGACCCCGGTTCCGATGGGCTGCACCGTCACCGTGGTGTTGTTTTCTGTGATGGTGATCGTTCCCGGAGGCGTGATGATGGCGAGGTCCGACACCCTGCTGGGATACACAATGCTCCAGGTGAGGGTGGGTTTGGTTCCCGTCTGGACGACACTGGGAAACGCCGACAAAACCCCGATCGGTTCCAAGGGAATGGTGGAAGTTTTGCCGGAATTGCCTTGGGCGAGGCAAACGGAGGCCGCACAGGCATACGCGGCAAGGATGGCTGCCGGCAGGGCAGCACGTTGGCTGGTTTTCATGGCTGGTTGTAAGGGTGGGTGTTTTTGAGAATCACCATTTCCGTCGGATTCCTCGTGAGCGGGACTTCTCTTGAGGGACGGGCGGCCCGGTTCGGGCAAGGGCACGGGTTGCGGCGGGGGTGAGTCGCCTTGGACCATGCCGATTCGGGACAGAACCCCGATCCGGGCCGCCTGAGCAGCAACTGGGACTTGTTACCGTTCAGGAAAGGTGGGTGTTTGATTCAGTCAGTCTGGGTGTGTGGAATCAGGTGTTGGGTGTGGAGCAGCAGTTGTCAGTCAGGTGAAATCTTTCAATAGCGCGGCAGGGTGAGGCCGCCGGTCCAGTCGTGCCAGGGGCCGCGTGGCACATCGCGCTCGTCGAGGAAGCGCCATTCGACCTTCGCACCGCTGCGCAGTTTGAGGAAATCGCGCACGGCCGGGCTGAGGTCGATGCCGGCAGCCTTGTTGCGGTTGGCGCGCGGCGGCTCGTTGCCGAACACATATTGCCAGTGATCCACTTCAAAGGGGCCGACGTCTTCCCACTGGGCGTAGCAGACTTTTCCTTCGTGATGAATGGCGACCCAGCGGCCCTTGCAGACGGAAATGCCATCGCCGCGATAGGCTTCCCAGAACCACGGGATCACCTCGGAGGCCTCGGGCCGGTGAACGCCGCCTTTGGCGACGTCATTGTAAGGCAGCGCGATGTAAAACGGGTTGAGCTGCGGGGTGAAATCCGCCGGAAGCAAGCCATTGCGGCGCTCGGGATGATCGTAGCCGCCGAAGTTTTGTTCCCAGTTCTGATCCCAGGCGCTCTTGTTGTTGGGCGTCGGGTTGTTCTCGGCCGGCTCTTCACCCACCCAGAACACGGTGGCCACCACGTTGCGCTTCCAAGGCAGGGTATCGCGCAGCGCATCGCGGGAATTCTCCACCACCACGCGCGCCGCGGCGGGGACGCCGAATGGATCACTCAGCGATGGCAGGGCCTCGCGCCGCTCATTCAGGAAGCTCTCATGCACTCCCGCCAAGCGGTCCGACAACCGGGCCGCGGCGGCCGTGCTCAGCAAGGCGGCGCTGACGATTCCGGTGGTGAGCCAAGTGATTTTCATGCCTTCCGTGGTGCAAATCGGAGCGCTTCTGGCTCCAACATGGCCGGCATCATAAAATTTTAATGAACCTTAACAAGAAAAATCTTCATTAATTTTGAACGATCTGAAGATTCGGCTGTCCTGATTGTTTTTTACTCATTTCCAATGAGTTACCGGATCGATTTCTTTCGAGATCCACCCGAATCCACTCCGGGACCCGGGAATAATTTGAGATTTTTTTCGCTCGAACGGCTTCTTTTAACCGAAATCAGGGCCCCAACCAATCATTTTTTTGGAAATATTGAACGGTTTGAAAGATTAATTTTCAACGTGATCACGTAGGACCGCTGAACGCCGGTGGTTTCAGGCTTTGCCGAGACCAAAACGGCGCTCGAGCTCGCGCATGCCGAACTCGGTGAGCGTCGGGCGTCCGTCGGCGGTGCAGTAGGGCAAATCGCAGGCGAAAAGCTCGACGAGCAAGGGCTGGGCCTCCGCAAGCCTGGGCACCACCAGCGCCGCAGCGCGCTTGGCAAGCACACGCGCGAGGCGATCAAAGGCGAAACGCGCACCCGATAGTGGATCGTGGAGCATTTCATCCAGCAACTCCCCTAGAAAGGGACGGGGCTCCTCGATGCCGAGGCAGGCAGGCAGGCTGCGGATCTGAATGGTATTGCCGCCGAAGGATTCCACCTCGATGCCGGCATCCGCCAAGGCATGGCGCTCGCGCAGCAAAAGGTCCATATCCCGGGGATCCAGCTCCAACAAAACCGGCACCAGCAAGCCTTGGGTGGCCACGCTGCCCTCGCGTTGGCGCAGCAGCGTTTCGTAAAAAATCCGCTCCTTCGCCGCCTTGGGATCGAAAAGCACGAGGCCGTCAGTGCTTTCCATCACGACGAAACGCTGGCGCAACATGCCGAGAAAGCGGAAATCCGGGGCAGATCCCCCGCCCTGCGGTGCCTCGTGCACCGGTGGCGCGGGTTCGGACGCGGTGGGATTCACCCAGCTTTCCAGCAGTGGCTGGGGCGCATGGAAAACCGGAGTGACCGGGCGCGGCGGCGCTTCCATGGGGGCAGGCGGAGTTTCCACACGCCGGACTGGCGGTGGCGCAGGTGGGCGCAGCCCCTCGGAAACGGCTTCCAGAATCGCATCTCGCACATCGATGGGCCGGTGAAAACGCACCTCGCGCTTGGCCGGGTGGACATTCACATCCACCAGCGTCGGCTCCAAATCGAGCCACAGCCATGCAGCCGGGTGCAGCCCGTCCGCCAGCGCGCCGCGAAAACCCTCGGCCAGCGCGCGTGAAATCACCGCATCCTCGACCGGACGGCCGTTGAGAAAGACGAATTGGTGCCTGCGCCCCTTGCGCGCATGGCTGGCGGGCAGCACGAACCCCTCCACCGAGACGCCATTTCCATGGGTGAGCGGCAGCGCGATCAATTCCCGCGCCATTTCCGGCCCGAGCAACTGGCGCACCCGGTCCAGCGCTTTTGCGGCGGGCGGCAGGTCGAACACCTCGCGGTCATCGCGCCGCAGCCGGAAGCGCACCCACGGCGCGGCCAGCGCGTGCAGGCGCAGTTGGTGCTCCACATGCGCCGCCTCCGTGGTCTCGGCGCGCAGGAATTTCCGGCGCGCCGGCATGTTGAAAAACAAGGCCTTCGCCTCGATCACCGTGCCGGGCGCACAACCGGCGTCGCGCACATCGCGGATTTTTCCGCCATCCACCAGAATCTCAGTGCCGGCCACCGCATCCGCCTCCCGCGTGACCATCCGGAAACGCGAGACGCTGGCAATGCTCGGCACCGCCTCACCGCGGAAACCCAGCGTCCGGATCGCCGCCAAGTCGCCCGCGACGCGCAGCTTGCTCGTGGCATGCCGTTCCAGCGACATCAACGCATCCTCGCGCGACATGCCGCAGCCGTCGTCGCTCACGCGGATCAACGCCGCGCCGCCCCGGTCCATGTCCACGCGGACCTCGCGGGCCCCGGCGTCGATGCTGTTTTCCACCAGTTCCTTCACCACCGAAGCCGGGCGCTCGACCACCTCCCCCGCCGCCACCTGGCTGGCGAGGATATCGGGGAGGACGCGGATTTTGGACATGCCGGAAGAGGAATAGACACAAGACTTCAAGACACAAGACGCAAGAGAAGAGTGCTTCGCTCGATTCTTCCTCTTGCGTCTTGCAGTCTTGCCTCTTGTGTCTTGTCTTCCCCCCCGCACCCATGGCCGGTTTTTTCAAATCACTCTTCAACAAAGTCACCAACCGCGCGGAGATCGATTGGGACGACCTTGAAGCGGACCTCATTGCCTCCGATCTCGGCATCCGCATGACCACTGCCATCATCGACGAACTCCGCGGTCTCGGCCGCGAGGTTTCCGCCGAGGACGTGGTGGAAACCACCCGCAAGCACCTGGCACAGCGCCTCCCGGTGGACTCGCCACCGCCCCTGCCCCGCCCGAATGGGAAACCGTTCGTCATCCTCGTGGTCGGCGTGAATGGCACCGGCAAAACCACTTCCACCGCCAAGCTCGGCCTGTGGCTCAAAAACCGCGGCTTTTCCGTGATCCTCGCCGCAGCCGACACCTTCCGCGCCGCCGCCGTGGAACAACTCCAGCGCTGGGGCGACCGCCTCGGCCTCAGCGTCGTCAAAGGAAACCCCAACGCCGACCCCTCGTCGGTCTGCTTCAACGCCCACCAAAAAGCCATCGCCGAGGGCGCGAAATTCCTCATCTGTGACACCGCCGGGCGCATCCACACCCGCCACAACCTGATGGAGGAACTCGGAAAAATCCGCCGCACGCTCGCCAAGCAGGATGAAACCGCGCCGCATCTCACGCTGCTCGTCGTCGATGCCACCACCGGCACCAACGCGCTCAATCAAGCGAAGGAATTCCACAAGGCCAGCCCGCTCGACGGCCTCATCGTCACCAAGCTCGACGGCTCCGGCAAGGGCGGCATCGCCGTGACCATCCACGACCAACTCGGCATCCCGCCGCGTTTCCTCGGCACCGGCGAGGAGCCCGAGGCCTTCTCGATGTTCCAGCGCGCTTCGTTTGTGGAAGAGATCCTGTGAACCGTGGAGTGCGGTGGCATGACACCGCTTTGGCTCCATCCCGGCCCTCCCGAAGTCCATTTCTGTTACAGTCCCTATCCGGCAATCCTCCTTGATGTGGCGTATCCCGGCCTTCGAAAGTCCTGCGATTGATTGAAAGCGGTGTCATGCCACCGCACTCCACGCTCACTCCGGCAAATGCTCCACACAATATTCCCGCCCGTCCTTGCCCACTCGGAATTCAAGCTGCGGATCAGTCACGTCCGTGCGGTCGCATGAGGCGCAGGTGTGAAAGGCCGGCTCATCCGGCTCCTTCGCGGCACGGAACCGCTTGCGCCGCTGGGCGCTCTCCAACACCTGCGCCGTTCCGCGCAGCGCCGGAATGCCGGCGAAGAGCAGGTAGTTCGCGCAACCTAACACAAAAAACGGCAGCAACAGCCAGTTGCCGAAAACCCCCAGCAGCATCACCCCCGCCTGGATCATCGCCAGAAAACGCACCTGCACCGGCAGGATGAAGAACATCAAAAACTCCACCCGCGGAAACAACGTGGCAAAGGCCAGAAACGAAGTTCCGTAGATCAGGAAACCCGATCCGGCCATCGCGTTGGGAAAAAAGAAATTCGCCACGATCAGCCCGAAGATCCCGCAATAATAAAACAGGCTCGTCTTGAAAACACCCCACGCACCCTCCAGCGCATCGCTCATCATGAAGGCGATCATCACCATGAAGAAAATGAACAGCATTCCCATCACGCCAACCCCCGCGAAACCCGAGGAGGAAAACAGGAAAGTCACCACCCGCCAGATTTCCCCGGAAAGAATCCGCCCGCGGTCAAACTCCAGCACGGCACCGATGTCCGGCCGGAACATCTGCAGCACATACACCAGCGCGTGCATCAGCGCGTAATACCGCAAAAAACCCGGGAACGAGACCCATCCCCAGCGCCGTTCCAGTGATCCAAGTGAAATCATCGCGGGAAAGATTCCCATTTCCCACGGATTGACAAGCCCACTTCAGAGGCAGGGCCGCAGCGCTTCATTTTCCTCTTCAAAACCAGCCCGCACGCCATGCAGGGGGCCCGGAAATCCATGCCCCCAGACGAGGATCCGGGTTTTCACTGCCATTTCACGAGAATCCTCCTCCCGTTCATCATGCACAAGCGCCAGAAATTCGGTCCCTCAGCCGAGGGCTTCGGTTTTCACTGCCTTTGCACGTGGTAAATCCTGCTGTGACATCGTGCACAAGCACCCGGAATTCGGTCCCTCAGCCGAGGGCTTCGGTTTTCACTGCTTGTGCGCGTGGTAAATCCTGCTGTGACATCATGCACAAGCCCCCGAAACTCGGTCCCTCAGCCGAGGGCCCGGATTTCTCTCCCAATTCATGATGAAATCCCGATGTTACGCGGCGTCACAGACGCGCCGCACCGCGCACCCGAGCCCCCGCTAGTGGGGTTGCGTGCTCTTTGACGTTCGACAGGGAAACCGGAGGCGGGCACTGCGGGCACCCTGCCCGCCATCAGGCGCGTGATGGCTGGGAAATGAAGCCCTGCGCCTGTTGCCCGGTTTTCCCGCTGGTTGACAAGGCGGGGCCGGATTCGCAGAGTCCGCGGGGTGACGCCTGATCTGAAACACTCGCCGCTCGAAGCCGCCCATCAGGCGCTCGGCGCACGCCTCGTCCCCTTCGCCGGTTGGAACATGCCTGTGCAATACGCGTCCATCATCGACGAGCACCACGCCGTGCGCTCCAAGGTCGGGATTTTCGACATCTCGCACATGGGCCAGTTCCTCGTCAGCGGCCCCGGAGCCGAAGCCTGGCTCAACCGGCTGCTGACCAACAACATTTCCAAGCTCGCCCCCGGCCAGGGCCAATACACGATCCTGCTCAACGACAGCGGCGGCGTGATCGACGACCTGATCGCCTACCGCACCGGGGAATCCGAATACTTCCTCGTGGTGAACGCCTCAATGATCGAGGAGGACTTTTTCTGGATGGCGGGCCGCCAACCCGAAGACGCCACCCTGCGCAATGAGAGCGACCTGTGGGCCGGCATGGCCATCCAGGGCCCGCTCGCCGCGGAAATTTTTTCGAAAGTCTGCCCGGACGAAACCCTGCCTGCCAGAAACGGCATCGCCACCACCGCCGCCGGAGCCATCGTCTGCCGCACCGGCTACACCGGCGAGGACGGCTTCGAGTTCTTCTGCCCGGCCGCCGAGGGCATCGCCTGGTGGGAAAAATTCCTCGCCGCCGGTGCCGCGCCCTGCGGCCTCGGCGCGCGCGACACGCTGCGCTTGGAAATGGGCTACCCGCTCAACGGCAACGACCTCTCGCCCGAACGCACGCCCATCGAGGCCGGTCTCGGGTTTTTCTGCGATCTGGAAAAAGGCGACTTCATCGGCCGCGAAACCCTCGCCCGCCAGAAAGCCGAAGGCCCGCCGCTCAAACTCACCGCCCTCCAATACACCGACAAAGGCCCGCCGCCCCGCGCCCACTACCCGGTTCTTTCCGCAGACGGCCAGGTCATCGGGGAACTCGCCAGCGGCGCGCTCTCGCCATCGCTCATGACCGGCATCGGCATGGCCTATCTTCCCGCCGGGTTTTCCAAACCCGGCGCCGCCCTCCAAATCGACGTCCGCGGCAGGCTGTTCCCGGCGGCAGTCGTGAAGAAACCGTTTTACAAACCCGCCAAGTAAACCGATCCACTGATCATGGATACCCGTGGAATGCCAAACTGGAGGCGCAAGATGCTGGCGCTCCCAATCGGCGAGAAGGTCGAACTCATCGGCAGGTTCATTCTTGAAACCCGCCAACTCGAACAGGTGAAAAAATCATGCAAGCCGTCTGCGATGTCTTGGAACAACTCGCCTGCGAAGGTGCGCTGAAGCGCTACGCCATCGGCGGTGCCACCGCGGCCGGCTTCCACGGCGAACCGCTCGCAACACGGGACATTGATGTGTTCGTGTTCATCGATCCGCCGGCGGGCTCCCTTCTGGTCTCGCTCGAACCGCTTTTTTCCCGTTTGGCGGAGCTCGGATTCGACGAATTCGATGAGGAAGGACTTCTGATTCACGGTTTTCCGGTGCAATTTCTCAGCGCATCACCGGGATTGGAAACCGAGGCGGTCGAATCCGCTCTCGAACTGGAGTGGGACGATCACCGTCTCCGCGTCATGCGCCCGGAACACCTTGCCGCCATCGCACTCACCGTCGGCCGCCCGAAAGACCGGGCCAGGCTGGTCTATCTTGCGGAACTTCCAAACTTCGATCGCAGGCTCTTCGCTGACATTTTGTCTCGCCATGCATTGCAAGCCCGCTGGAATGAGTGGGCCACCGCACTGGGTCTCGATCCATAGCTTCACCACCTACCCAATGAACATCCCATCCGACCTCCGCTACTGCCCGTCCCATGAATGGCTGCGCCTTGAGGGCGATACCGCCACCGTGGGCATCTCCGACCACGCCCAGGAAGAACTCACCGACGTGGTGTTTGTCGAACTCCCCGCCCACGGCCGCACGGTCGATGCCGGAGATCCGACCGCCGTGGTCGAATCCGTCAAGGCCGCCAGCGACATTTACGCCCCCGTCGGCGGCGAAGTGATCGAGGTGAACCCGGAGGTCGAGGCCGACCCCTCGCTGGTGAACACCGATCCCTACGGCAAGGGCTGGATTTTCAAACTGCGCGTCAAGAACGCGGCGGACGTTTCCACGCTGATGGACGCCGCAGCCTATCAGGCGCACATTTCATAAGGCAACGAGACTCTTATCGTGCTGCCTTTGAAGTGAGATGGCTCAGTGCGGGAGTGAGGAACGGTTTCCGCTCATGAATCCAGTGGGCTTGTCAAATCGGGTTATTCCGGTATCTTTAACCTGTCATCACGTTTCAACCATGCCCACTGTCACCAAATCCGCGACCCTCGATACGCTCGGCCTTCCAGCAGGCGATCATCTGGTGCGCTTCCACGTGGAGGCGGAGGTCATTTCGTTTGAAGTCGCCGCTTCCCAGCCACCTGCCGCCACAATTGAGCCCGACGGCGCGCGAAAACCTACGGGATTCGTCAAAAAGTGGGGCGGCACGGCAGAAAAATTCGAGGATCCCGAGGATGTGTGGCTCAGGCACATCAATGACAAACATCTCCGTTAACCATGCGGCTGCTGATTGATGCCAACATCATCCTCGATTGTCTGGTTCTGGAAAAAACCGGGCTGCCGCGCGCGGGAAGAACCGGAAGCGGATTCATCATCGATCTCTGCGACCGGAAGGTGCACGACGGGCTTGTCGCGTGGCACACGCTACCGATTATCAGCTACTACCACCGCCGCCAGAACACTGAGCCCGATACCGCCTCCATGATGGACGAACTGCTGGCTACCCTGGAGGTGCCGAGGGTCGGACACGCTGATGCCGAGAAATGGCGCACATATGGTGTCCCGGACTTTGAGGATGCCTTGCAGGTCGCCGCTGCTCTCGCGGGCAATGCCGACTGCATCATCACCAGGAATGTCGCGGACTTCGCTGGAGCATCGATGGATGCCATGACACCGGAGGACTTCCTGCTGAAATTTCCTCCGTGAGGAATACCGCAGCCTATCAGGCGCACATTTCATAAGAATGAGTTTCTAACGGCCTTCCTCCTTCACCCGGATGAAGCGCCGCAGAGTGAACAGGCCCACCGGCGCGACGGCCACCAGCAGCCCGATGATGAGCCACATCGTCGCAGGGTCGCGCGGTCCTTCCGCCGGACAGTATCTCGCGAGCAGTCCGCCGAAGGCCGCGCCGGTGACGAGTTTCCCGATCAACAGCGGCACATAGGAAAGCGAGGCGTAGGACGCCTCCTGGCCCTTAGGCGCGATGGAGGCCGCGTATTCATAGACGCGCGGCGAGTAGAACGCCTCGCCCACGGAAAAGACGACCTGCCAGAAGAAGATCATCACATAATACGGGTGCACCGCGCCGACGATTTCCAGGTAGCCGTTGCCCACCGCCTTGCCGAGCCAGCCGTCGGCCGCGTTTTGAAACATGGAGGTCGGCAGGGCCATGAACACAAACGACGCGGCCGTGATGAAGCCGCCGAGGATGACCATCGAGTAGGACGCGTATTTACGGGTCATCATGCCCACCGCCGGAGCGAGCACGAGGATGAGGATGCCGTTGATTGCGTTGAGCCGGCCGACGCGCGCGCCCTCGCCGAGTTCGCGGATCGCGAAGGGCGGCAGCACGTAGTCCATCGCGTTGAAGACCACTTTCAGCAAGCCGATCATCAGCAGGAAAATGATCAGGCGGTGGAAGCCCTCGGATTTCACCAAGCCGGAAAAGGTCCGCAGCGTGTCGCGCCAGGCATCGGCGGCGGTGAGGCGGATTTTCTCCCAGAAACCCGCGCCCGAATACTGGTGCGCCTCCGGCACGGTGACGAGGCCGTCCCTGGTCATTTCCACACCGGGGCGCAGCAGCAGGATGAGCGGCAGCATCAACAGCTCGATGCCCATGCTCACAAACAGCAAGCTGCGGTAGGCGCTCAAACCTTCGCCGGCAACCTTTCCGACCATCGCCTCGCGCACGCCATCGAAGATGAAGTAGCCGAACATGAAGCCGAAGTTCATCAGCGCATAAAACAGCGAGAACGCCACCGAGCGTTGCTCCGGCGTGGAGTAGCGCCGCAGCGCCGCCACCAGCACCGGCGTGCACAGCGCCTCACCCACCGCCAAAGGGAACAAACCACACGCGAGCGCCAGCAGTTTATCCGTGGAGAACACCATCACCAGCCGTGTCAACACGCACAACGACATGCCGATGAGCAAGGTCCGCCGCAGCCCGAGCGCGTCGGTGATGCTACCCGCGAGGATCGTCGTCAGCGTCATGAAGAACGACCAGCCGACGATCAGGCTCAGCGCGCCCTGTTCGGAAAACCCGAGGTCATGCGAGAGCCAGAGGACCAGCGTGACATTGAGGATCTTGTAGGCCGTGACGCTGAGAAACTTCAGCCCGAAGGTGAATCCCATCTCGCGGGGCGCGCCTCGCAGTTTCAACATCGCGAAGAAACCCACGCCGAAAACCGAGGCGCCGATCATGGTGGCCGGCACCAGGCCGAGGTTGAGTTTCCAATCCACCACCAGCCCGACGCCCGCGCTGACCAGCAGCAGGCCGAGGGATTTCAGCATCAAGGCCAAGGGCTTGGCGGGACTCTGTGGGCTCACTTCCATCTTGCGCTTGGTTTTCCGAGAAGATGCCTCAATCCCAGTTGAACGGTTGCATGTCAGGGAAAATCCCCGGGGAGGCCACAAGTTGCATGGCGCGGAGGATGGCGCGGCACCAGCACGACGGCAAGCTTGGGTTCAGCCCCGGGCTGCCGG
>RPOS01000108.1 GCA_003820635.1 Verrucomicrobiaceae bacterium
TACTGGACACACTGGGCACCACTACCAAAGTTCATGGGGTCGATATGAATGACAAAGCGTTTGCGCAGGCCGGTATGGATATGTTTGAGGCCAAGGTCCAAAAGCTTCTTTCAGAATTTAATTTTTTAGCAGGAACCAAGCATGACAAAGAGCGACAAGATTCGAGCCCTTCTGACCCGCAACCCGAACCTGACAGTGGCAGCGGTAGCCAATAAGCTGGGCGTATCCACAGTGACGGTCTATGCCGTGCGTAGCAGGATGCGAGCTGAGTCTGCCCCCATAGAAGTTGTTGCTGAGCCCACCCTGCCGGCTCTCGACGCATTCCAGATCGGCGGCAACCATTACACCAAGCTGGCAATTCAGCCGTGGGAAGTGATCGAGAACAACGAGATGGGGTTCTTCGACGGCAACGCGCTGAAGTATCTGATGCGTTTCCGGGACAAGGGCGGCGTGCAAGACCTTGAGAAAGCTCGCCACTATCTGGACAAGCTGATCGAATTGGAACATGGCCGCAACGCCTGAAGCCAAGGTTAAAGCTAAGGTTCACGCTAGGCTTAAGCAGGCTGGAGCTTACGCGGTGAACTACATCGGGGGTGCCTACGCAAACAACGGCACCCCTGATATTCTGGCTTGTTGCCACGGCAGGTTCATTGGTATCGAGTGCAAGGCAGGCCGGGGTAAGCCCACACAGTTGCAGCTACGCAACCTTGAAAAGATCGAGGCAGCGGGCGGGCTGGCGTTCATCATCAATGAGAAGAACTTGGAGGTGCTGGATGGACTCGAACAAAACACCGCTCGATCAAATTGGCGAGATTTTGACCGGCCAATTACTGACCCGTGCGCTGAGTGAAGAAGAGAACAAGTTACTGCGTAGACGCGAGCGCGACTTGGCCCGAAAGAAACGTCAGAGGGTGGTGCTGGCGGAAGGAATCGAACCCTCAACATCTTCATTACAAATGAAGCACTCTGCCAATTGAGTTACGCCAGCAAGTCTAACGATTAGACCCGACCATGATACCACTCGTACTTGACCTAGAAACTTTCTACGACCGCGATTACAGCCTAAGCAAGATAACAACAGAACAGTACGTACGTGATCCAAGATTCGAGACAATCGGTATAGCAATCAAGATTGGCGATGCGCCGACGCAGTGGTATCCACAACCAGAAGTAGCTGCTGCCCTTGCCAGCATAGACTGGTCGGATAAGATGGTTGTGTGCCAGAACACGGCGTTCGATGGTGCCATACTGGCATGGCACTATGACGTTTCTCCGCTGGCATGGGCAGACACGCTCGGCATGTCCCGCGCCCTCTATCCCCACGACAAATCACACAGCCTGTCCGCTCAAGCCACTCGCCTCGGCGTAGGTGTTAAGGGCACCGAAGTCCTCAACGCGCTGGGCAAGCGCTATGTAGACTTCTCCGCTGACGAGCTCGCTCGCTACGGTGCCTACTGCGTCAACGACGTCGAGCTTACCTACAGCCTGTTCCACAACTACCTCAGCATGGGCTTCCCCAAGCAGGAGCTGCGTCTCATCGACGCCACGCTGCGCATGTTTATCGAGCCTCGGCTGGTGCTGGACAAAGACCTGCTTGTCTCCCACCTCGTCGCAGTTAAAGACTACAAGCAGCAGTTGCTTGAGGACGTACGGGATACACTCATCGGGGACTACTCCGACCCCGAGGCGGTGAAGGTGCTGCTCGACAGCGGCACCGATGGCATCAAGACGCTTCTCATGTCTAACCCCAAGTTCGCTCAGCAACTCGAACGCCTCGACGTTGAGCCCCCCATGAAGGTCAGCCCGGCCACAGGCAAGCTTGCGTATGCCTTCGCCAAGACCGACGAAGCCTTTAAGGAATTGGCCGAGCATCCCGACGTACGGGTGCAGGCACTCGTCGCTGCGCGCCTTGGCAACAAGACCACGCTCGAGGAGACCCGCACGGAGCGGTTCATCGGCATGGCTGGGCGCGGTGCGTTCCCTGTGCCCCTGCGCTACTACGGCGCCCACTCCGGGCGCTGGTCAGGCCAAGACTCGGTGAACCTCCAGAACCTTCCATCTCGCGGGCCGTATGCCAAGGCACTCAAGCGTGCTATCAAGGCGCCTCCGGGTCATGTCGTGATCGACTGCGACTCCGCACAGATCGAAGCCCGGTGCCTAGCATGGCTGGCGGGTCAGCATGACCTCGTGCAAGCTTTCCGGGACAAGCAGGACGTCTACAAAATCATGGCCAGCCACATCTACAACGTGGCCCCGGATCAGATCGATAAAACCCAGCGACAGGTAGGCAAGGTCGTGGTGCTCGGGGCAGGCTACGGCGTCGGCCACGGCAAGCTCAAGTTGTTCCTCAAGTCCATGGCCGGTGTCGAGGTGACTGAGGCTGAGGCCAAGCGCATCATCAACTCCTACCGCAATACCTACGACTGTATTCCCTATCTCTGGGACTCCGCCAACCGCGCTATTCAAGCTTTGGCCAGCGGTCAGGAGATGGTCATCGACGTGCCTGAGCTGGTACGCGTAGAACCCGGCAAGGGGCTCACCCTGCCTAGTGGCCTGCACATCCAGTATCCCGGCTTGCGCCGCGAATACAACGAAGACAACAAACCCGAGTGGCGCTACACCACCAAGGGTTTGCCCACCCGCGTATACGGGGGCCTCTGCGTGGAGAATTTTTGTCAGGCTATCGCCCGCTGCGTGGTGGCCGAGCAGATGCTGCGCATCCGCAAGCGCTACCCCACCGTGCTCACGGTGCACGATTCCGTGGCCTGTATCGCACCTCAAGACGAGGCGGAAACCGCGATGGCGTACGTCGTCGAGTGCATGTCATGGAACCCGAAATGGGCGGTCGGTTTGCCTCTGTCGTGCGAGGCAGGAATGGGTGAATCATACGGTGATTGTTAGGGTAAACTGGGTTCCATACTAAGGAACCCACAATGGCACTCGCGCACTCATACTCATCCGTTAAAGATTTTGAGGGGTGCCCGCGTCGGTACCACGAAGTCCGCATTCTCAAGAAGTTCAAGTCACAAGACACCGAGGCCACGCTATACGGCACCGCTGTGCATAAAGCATTCGAAGACTACATCCGGGACGACACGCCGTTGCCCGCGCAGTTCAAGATGTTTGAGCTGTTCGTAGCGCCGCTGAAGAAAGTTAAAGGCGACGTGCTGTGCGAACAAAAGATGGCCATCCGTGCCGATTTCACACCGTGTGACTTTTTCGATAAGGCTGTATGGTTCCGAGGCGTGCCCGACTTCTTGGCGATCAACAAGACCAAAGCCCGAGTAGCGGACTACAAAACCGGGAAGTCTGCGCGCTTTGCAGACCCCGACCAGCTAGAGCTGATGGCGGCAATGGTCATGGCGCACTACCCAGAAGTGCAAACCGTGTCCGGCATCTTGTTGTTTGTGGTGGCCGCGAAAGTAGTTAAGTCAGAATATACGCGAGCTGACCTCCCGAACATCTGGTCAAAGTGGGCGGGACGCGCTAGTATGATCGAGTCAGCAGTGGAACACGGTGCGTGGGGGGCGAAGCCCTCCCCATTGTGTCGCTTCTGTCCGGTAAGCAACGAGGCATGCGAGCATCGGTAGGGCTCTGGACCCTAGCCAACGGTGGGATAAAACCGTGGCAGTTGTAGGCAGGTTCCTCCCTAGGAATCTCCCCTGCTGATACAACGGACACTCCGGAAAGACGGGGCGCACTCTTCCTTGGAGCTGTCATGGCCGCAAAACCACGTAATTACAAGCGTGAATACGAGTTGTATCAGGGCACCCCGGAGCAGTTGAAGAAGCAATCCGAGCGCCATAAAGCTCGCCGTGCGTATGTAAAAGCGAACGGCCCTGTGCCTGCCAGCATGGACATTGACCACGTGAAGCCTTTGAGCAAAGGCGGCACCAGCAAACTAAGCAATCTACGGGCTGTGCCCAAGTCGAAGAACAGAAGCTTTGCGCGTACCAGTACGAACAAAGTCAAATAACGCAGGCTTACAGTTAGGGAAGTTGCATGCAGATCGTGGAGAACCGCGCACTGCTCTTTGTCACGCGCAAAGCAGATCAGATTAAAGCCCTGATTCCGAAGTCGCACATCATCGAGCGCAATGGCGCGTTGGCAAAGATACTCGTCAACTGGGGCCCGGACGAGGTGCAGATTCTGCGCAACCTCAAGATCAAAGCGCCGCCGCATCCCATACTGGGTACTTACGATTGGCCCGGCGTCTACACGCCGTTCGAGCATCAGCGCACCACGGCTGCGTTTCTGGCCACACACCCACGGTGTTTTTGCTTTAACGAGCCCGGCACAGGCAAGACTAGCGCTGCCGCATGGGCAGCTGACTACCTCATGAACAAAGGCCGCGTGAAGCGCGTGCTGGTGATCTGCCCGGTGTCGATCATGGACACCGCGTGGCGGGCGGACTTGTTCCGTACGGTGATGCACAGGACAGTGGCGATTGCCACAGGGGACAGAAGAAAACGCGAGGCCGTAATCGCGGGGAACTACGAAGTCGTCATTATCAATTTCGACGGCGTAAAGGTAGTCACTCCGGCACTCGCGGCAGGAGAATTCGATCTTATCATTGTCGACGAAGCCAATGCAGTAAAAAGCGTATCGACTGACCGCTGGAAGGCGCTCGCCTCGCTCATTCGCGCCGATACTCGGCTGTGGATGATGACCGGCACACCGGCCTCTCAGTCGCCGCTCGACGCGTACGGGCTAGCTAAGTTGGTCAATCCTGACAACGTACCTCGATTCTTTGGGGCATGGCGCGATAAAGTCATGACCAAGATCACGCAATACAAATGGGTGCCACGTAATGACTCTCAGACTATTGTGCATGACGCGCTACAGCCGGCTATTCGGTTCACGAAAGAAGAGTGCTTGGACCTGCCCGATCTGCTCTATGCGACCCGGGAAGTGCCCCTTACACCGCAGCAACAGAAATACTACAACGCCATCAAGCAAGAGATGATTACTCGGGCTGCCGGAGAAGAGATCACGGCGGCTAATGCCGCTGGCATGCTCAACAAGCTCCTGCAAATCTCGGCTGGGTGCGCGTATACCGACTCCAAAGAAGTCATTCAGTTTGACATCAAGAACCGTCTGGCGGAGCTGGTCAGCATCATCGAGCAAACCGACCGCAAGGTGTTGGTGTTCGTGCCATTCCGGCACGTGATCGACATGCTGCGCGACGAGCTTACCGCCTTCACCGTAGACACTATCCACGGCGGCGTAGCCGCAGGCGCTCGGGCGGATATTATCAAACGCTTCCAGACCCAAGACAGCCCGCAGGTGTTGCTGCTGGTGCCGCAGGCCACAGCGCATGGCATCACGCTTACCCGCGCCGATCAGGTGGTGTGGTGGGGGCCGGTGTCTTCCACCGAGATGTACCTGCAAGCCAACGCTCGAGCGCACCGCCAAGGCCAGACACGCAACGTCACGGTCACGCACCTGCAAGGCAGCCCCGTCGAGAAACGAATGTACGCCATGCTTCAGAACAAAATCGACTTGCATCAATCGCTAGTTGACCTGTATAAACAGGAGATAAGTTAACTGTGTTAATACCAAGGAGACCACGATGGACGCTGCGAAATTAGTACAAGTTTATTTGAAGATGCGAGACGCTAAGGAATTGATGGTACGAGAGCACGAGACGAAGCTATCCGAACTGACCGCACAGATGGAAACGATTGAACAGGAACTTTTGGAAATCTGCAAAGCCACAGGACAAGACGGCGGCAAGACCACGTACGGGTCTTTCTCCAAGACGATCAAGACGCGCTATTGGACAAACGATTGGGACAACATGTATGGATTCATCAAGGAAAACGATGTGCCGCAGATTCTCGAACGACGAATCCACCAAGGAAATTTTAAGGAATTCATGGAAGCAAACCCTGATAAGCTGCCAGTCGGCTTGAACGTTGACTCGAAGTACAGCATCACTGTACGTCGGGCAAAGTGACGCCTATACCCAATTAACCAAAAGGAACAACCATGAGCAATCTGACTCTATTCAATTCCGGCGTATCCCTGCCTGACTACCTGCGCAACGAAGACGACATCACCAAGTCACTGGCGGGGCAAAGCAACTCCAAAACCATCTCCATCAAAGGCGGCGTGTGGCGCATGGTGTCCGGTGGCGAGGAGATTGCCCGCAACGAAGACCGTGCCATGAATGTCGTGATCGTGGCCGCTGCCAAGACTAATTCCCGTACGTTCTTCATCGGCAAATACGAAGAAGGCAAAGACGTGGGTCCGACTTGCTGGTCTGCCGATGGTGTTAAACCCAACGAAGAAGTGCCTGCCGAGCAGCGTCAGTTTGATAATTGCGCCAACTGCCCGCAGAACATCGAAGGCTCCGGCGACGGCAAGACCCGCGCCTGCCGCTTCAGCCGTCGCTTGGCTGTGTCCCTTGAGAACGACATCGGTGGTGACGTCTATCGCCTGCAACTGCCAGCCAAGTCTATCTTCGGCAAGCCGGTTGATGGCAAGATGAGCCTGCAAGCCTATGCCAACTTCCTGTCCGGTCACGGTGTGCCGATCAGCGGCGTGGTGACTGAGATGCGTTTCGATACTGCCGAGGCTGTGCCGGTGCTGCGCTTCAAGGCCGTGCGTCCGCTGACTCGCGAAGAGTGGGAGTTGTCGAAAGCTTCAGGTGTTTCTGAGGAAGCCCGCCGAGCAATCGAGTTCAAGTTTGCGGTCAAAGCTGACAAGACCCCGGCACTGCCCGTCGCGTTCACGCAGAGCCCAGCAGCAGTTGAGGTGGCAAAAGTAGAGAGTTCTATCGAAGAAGTAGTAGAACCGGTTAAAAGGACCAAGAAAGTAGTTGTTCCTGACGTACCCACAGATAAGCCGAATGTTTCGGATATTCTGAGCGACTGGAGCACGGACGACGATGAGTGATTCACGCGGGTATAGCACAGCGCTAGTACAGCAAGTGGCTGCGGCTGACCCGTCGTTGCCGACTATCCGCCTAGCCAAAGTGTGCATTGACCGAGGCGTCTCGGTCTGGGAGGTGTCACGAAAGCTAGGCGTTAGTCGGCCTATCATCTATCAGTGGTTTCGTGGGAAAGTAACCCCTCGAACCAAGCATTTAGAACAGATTCTTATTTTGGTTTCTCAACTTGAGTCGGCATAATCAGTATCGAGGCTAGGCTGCGCTGATCCCGTAGCGACGAGGCGGACCACGGGGCCGCCGCCTCACCTTTTCCCCGCTAACCGAATCCCGTGTGAGGCTACGTAAGCACCACCTTCCTAGACGCCATACTGCCGTCTGCTGGTACGTATTGTGTTGCACGTATCAACAGCAAAAATAAAAAAGCAGTCCAACATAGGTTTTGCAGTACCAAAGAAGAAGCATCTCAAGCAGCTCAGGAGATGAACAAAGAGTTCTGGAATGTGTATGTGGCAATGGCTACGTACGCAGACCCTGCGGCAGGTCGCACTGCCGCAAATGCAGTTGAGATGAAGTGCCTGTTCCTTGAGCTCGATAGCCATGACGGCGTGCCGTATGCGACGCCATCCGAGGCCAGCAAGGCGCTTAAAAAGTTTGTCGTAGACACTGGCCTGCCCAAGCCCACAATCGTGTTCTCAGGGCGCGGGGTGCAGGCATACTGGGCATTCACCGAGCCTGTTCCGATTGCGGAGTGGGTGCCGGTCGCACGGGCGCTCAAGGCGTTCTGTTTCGCCCACGGTCTGAAGATCGACCCGCAGGTGACGGGTGACGCTGCACGTGTCATGCGCATGCCCGGCACGGTTAACTACAACTCTCCAGATCAGCCGCTGGCGGTGCTGGTACACCTCGGCCAGCCTGCGCCGTTCTCGGTGTTTCGTTCGTGGTTCCCGGCCCCTGCCTCTGAGCTTGTGCCTGCGGCAGCACTGGGTATGGACGACATCACTGCCTCGTTAGCGCGCAGCGGTGGCGATCTGCCGGACTGTGAGTTCTCGCTGTTGCTCGACAAGAGCCTGCGTGGGGCTGGCTGTGCGCAGGTCAAGCATGCCTATGAGCAACAAGCGTCAGTGGTGGAGCCCCTGTGGCGGGCTGTGCTGTCGGTCGCTGCCACCTGCGTGGATGCCGATATTGCGATACATACCGTGTCTGAGGAGCACCCGGATTATTCCCCCGGGGCGACTATCGATAAAGCTCAGCGCGTTACCGGCAAGCCGTACACCTGCCAGTGGTTTCGGGATAACTACCCTGAGAACTGCAAGGGGTGCACGCACAAGATCACCAGCCCCATCATGCTGGGGCGCATGGTTCCGGCTGCACCTGTTGTGGTCGAGGACGGTGCCGAGGTCTACAAGGTCGAGCACACCATCCCGGACGCAGACGGCGCGCATCTGGAAGTGACGGTCAATATCCCGGTCTATCCGTTCCCCTACTATCGGGGCGCATCGGGCGGGGTGTACTGCAAGAAGACTGACGCCGACGGCGAGGAGACAGTCATCGAGGTCTATCCTCAAGACTTATACCTCACCAACCGATTCTACGATTCGGACGACCACGGCGACGGCGAGGGCGAACTACTGGGCGTCTGTCTGCACCTACCCCACGACGGCGTGCGTGTTTTCTACGCCCCTGCCACAGCCCTTCTTAATCGGGAGAAACTGCAAACTACACTGGTTAAGCACGGTGTCGTTGCCTACAGCAAACAATGGGATGTCATCATGGCCTACTTCGCTTCCGCAATTCGTAAGCTTCAAAAAGACGCCAGCGCCTGCAAGACCCGCAGCCAGATGGGGTGGACTCCTGATGAATCAGGTTTCGTTGTGGGTGAGATCGAATACACCATCGCGGGCCCCAAGCTCGCACCCCCTGCCAGCAGCACACGGCAGTTAGCCCCGGCCTTCCAGCCAGCAGGCAGTCTCGAAGAATGGAAATCAATCGCCAACTTCTACAACCGGCGCGGGCTTGAGCCGCATGCCTTCACGTTGTTCTGCGGCTTTGGCTCGGTGCTTATGCCGCTGCTGGGTGGTTTCGATGTGAAAGGTGCGGTTATCAATCTGGTGTCGAACGAATCCGGCACCGGCAAGACCACCGCCATGATGGTCAAGGACTCCATCTTCGGTAATCCAGCCAAGCTGCTGGGCTCCTCAGACGATACCTACTTGGCCAAGTTCCAGCACATCGGCATGCTGAACAACATCAGCCCGTCATTCGATGAGATGACCAATACCAAACCCGAGGAGCTGTCCGATTTCATTTACTCGGTCACGCGAGGCCGCGCTCGGCACCGGATGGATTCGCAGGCTAACAAGCTGCGGAACAATAACACCACGTGGAGCAGCATCGTCGTCACCTCCAGCAACTCGGTGTTCTCCGATGCCATCAGCAGCATCAAGGCAACGTCTGGTGGTGAGCAAGCCCGACTCATCGACATCTACGTAGCAGGCAGTGCCGACATCTCCAAGACTGAGGCGGATGAAATCTTCCGCAAGCTCGCTAGCAACTACGGCGTTGCCGGGCCGATCTTCGTCAGCTTCGTCCTGAAGAACAAAGCGCTGGTCATTGAGACACTGCACCAGATGCAGCGCAAGATCGATGAGACGCTGAACTTGGACAAGTCAGATCGCTTCCACTCCGGCACGTTGGCATGCTCCTTCACCGGTGCCTACTTCGCACGTCAGATAGGGCTGATCGACATCGAGATCGCGCCGGTCTATCAGTACATGCTCAAAGAGCTGGCAGGCGTCAAGATTTCGAACAAGGCGTCCGTCAGCCACGGTGACTCCCTCGCAGCGGAAATCCTTGGCCGATACATCAACGACAACTTGTCCAACGCCCTCATCATCGAGTCGCCCAAAAACGGGCTGCCCTCAGCCCCGATTGAGGCACCACGCAATGCGCTGAAGTTACGCTACGAGCCCGACCGCAAAGAGCTATGGATACCGGCACACGAGCTCCGTTCCTATCTGGTCGAGCATCAAGTCGATGTGCGGCAGACAATCAAAGGTCTGGTGAGCCTGAAGATCATAAAGAACGACGGCAAGGCGATAGCCAAGCGGATCGCAGCAGGATCAATCGGCAGCATGAGCGTGCCGTCCGTGCGCAGTTATTGTTTTGATAGCGATGCAGTGGGTGTAGCCAATGCGCTTGAAACTTCCTGATGAGATCAGGATTCTGACCATCCTCGGTGCGCAATACTTCATCCCTTGGGAGGACGTGCGCAAGGGGTGTTCATTCTTCTTGCCGACAACAGCAACAGATAAGCAGGTGGCCGAACTACTGGCCCCTGCCGAAGAACATCTGCAAATCTCACTCGGTGTAGCTAACCGCTGCGAATACGGACGCTACGGCGTCCGTATCTGGCGGCTTGAGTAGTTACTCCTTCTTCCCAAAAATCTGAGCCTTGGCAGCCTGCACCCATTCCAGATTCTTGTTCTCGTACCGCTCAACATCCTGCTTCGTCTTCAGGCGCTCAGCGCTGTCCGGGATAGACTTGGCGCCGTTGGCACTCTCAAGGTACTTAATGTACGCCCGAGTCTGCTCGATCTCTTGCAAGGCTTTGTTCACCAGCTCCGCCATCTTCAGCTTGTCCGCGTTCTTCTCGTAATACTTCATCGCGGCGTCGATGTCTGTTTTCTCCAGTTGCGCAAGCGCACGCTTGACCGGCATCACCTTGTTGACCAGATCGTAGAACTCTTCCTTCGGTCCAGTCGGCACTTCCGGTGTAAGGTACTGGCTCAGGAACCAATACTTGCTCAGCGGCCTGTCCGTCTTGTTCGGGTTGACCATCTGATCGACCAGCATATTCATCAGCGGCACGACGCCACCCAAGTA
>RPOS01000109.1 GCA_003820635.1 Verrucomicrobiaceae bacterium
ACCGGTGAACTTGCCGAGCGCCCGGGCGATGAGGTGCGACTTGGAGCCCTCGCGCGGATTGCCATCCAGGAAATCCTGCGCCTGCCGGCTGCTGACCACCTCGCCGGAAAAACGCCAGTAGGCATTCGCCTCGGATTTCGCCTTGGCGGGAACGATCAGCACCTGCAGGCCGTACATGCTGGTGATGCGCACGGCGGTTTCCGCGCGGCGCTCCACCCAGCGCTGCGCGCGCTGCACCGAGGCGCGCGTCGGCAGCACGATGACTTCCTCGTTTTCCCCTGCCACCTCCGCCTTGGCGTTGTCAAACAGGCGCTCGACGGTGGGGTGTTTGAAAAACCGCGGGTAGCCGACCCGCAGGCGTTTCATGATTTTTTCACGGCCTTCCTCATAGCCGATGATGGAATCCCATGTCGGCAGGCAAACCGAACATGCGTGGGCGGAATCCGGAAGCGGCAGCCCCAGATCCTTTTCCTGCCAGGCCGGGTCGGCTGAGAGGTCACGTGTCACGCCGCCCTCCATGCCTCGCCGCCCGGCTTTGGGCAAGCCGGGATTGATGCGCGGATTTCAGTCATTCGCCTCACGCATCCAGTTTCTCGACGCAAACCTCGTGGCGCTGGCCGTCGATGTTGAGCACCATGTGCTTGCGGCTGATCACGCGGGCATCCGATGGAGCCGGAGCAGCCGGAGCAGCCGGAGCAGCCGGAGCGGCCTGTGCCGGTGCCGGTGCAGCAGGCGCGGGCTTGGCCTCGGCGGCGGGAACACCCTTGATGAGCGCCTCGACCTGCTGCGGGAACATGGCGAAAAGCACGGCGATCTCATCCGTAGTGGGCAGACCCTTGTCGGCGCACTGTTTGCGGTAGCCTTCGAGACCGGGCTCCAGCAAATCAGCCGGGCGCTCGGTGATGGCTTTCTTGCCCGCCTGTTGTTCGGCTTTGGCGAGGATCTCCGGATTGATCGGGCCGGGGGCCTTGCCGTATTTGCCCAGCGCGATGTCCTGTGCCGGCTGGCAGATGACTTTCCAACGGCCGAACTTGATGTTCATCATCGCCTGTGTGCCGACGATCTGCGAGGTGGGCGTGACCAGCGGGATCCAGCCGAGCGCCTCGCGCACCACCGGGATCTCGCGCACCACTTCATCGAACTTGTCGGCCATGCCCTGCTCGGCGAGTTGGTTGCGGAAGTTGGAAAGCATGCCGCCGGGGACTTGGAAAACGAGGATGTCGGAATCGACGCGCTCGTTGGCCGGGCTGGTGAACTTGGAAAGCTGCTGATAGACCTCCTCGAAGTGGAGGCGCAGTTGCTGGAGCTTGCCCAGATCATAATCCGGGCGGCGCGGGTGGCCTTCCAACAAGGCGAGCATGCGCACCGTGTCCGGCTGGCCGGTGCCGTTGGCAAAGGGGACGATTGAGGTTTCCACCGTATCCACGCCGGCCTCGATGGCGGCGAGATAGGCGGCGGCACCGAGGCCGGCCGTATCATGGGTGTGAAGGACGATCGGAATGCCAACCTTGCTCTTGAGCTCCTTGACGAGATCGTAGGCCACCTTCGGCGTGATGATGCCGGACATGTCCTTGATGCCGATGGAGTGGCAGCCCATTTTCTCCAGCTCAATGCCCATTTTCACGAAGGCCTCAATGGTGTGGACCGGGCTGGTGGTGTAGCAAATTTCCCCGCGGGCGTGCTTCTTGCAATCGAGCACCGTGTCGATGCATGTCTTGAGGTTGCGGCTGTCGTTGAGCGCATCGAAAATGCGGAACACATCCTGGCCGGCGGCGGCATCCGCGCGGACGAAGGCTTCCACCACGTCATCCGGGAAACTGGTGTATTGCACGATGTTCTGGCCGCGCAGCAGCATGATCTGCGGCGTCTTGGGCGCGGCTTTTTTCAAGGCACGGAGGCGGTCGAAGGGGTTTTCGTTGAGGTAGCGCAGGCAGGAGTCGATGGTCGCACCGCCCCAGGTTTCCAGCCCGCTGAAGCCGATCTCATCGAGGATGGGTGCGGCAGGCAGCATTTGCGCGGTGCTCATGCGCGTGGCGGCCAGTGACTGGTGCCCATCGCGCAGGACCGTGTTGTTGAAGGTGACAGGTTTCATGATCGTATGTGGAGGATTGGCATTGCAGAGTGGATAGATACCGTTTGCAGCGGCGTGGCCGCAGGCTAGGATGCGGCATCCGGCTTGACCATCAGTTTCACCGCGCCCGTTCGGCGAAAGTTGCGTTTTTCACGGCATATCCTGCATTCGTCATGTTTTCCCGGGCACGAGGAATCGGCATTGCCATTGCGGCAGGCGCATGCACGCTGGCGGCGTGGCGGATTTCGGACAGCAGAAACGTGTGATGAATTTCTCGCTGGCGGCGGCGGTGGTGCTGCTTGGTGCCAAGGTGACCGCCGCGGCGATCACCGGATCCTCCGCGATTTATTCGGATGCTGCCGAGTCCGTGGTGCACCTGCTGGCGGTCGCCTTCGCCACGTGGGCGCTGCGCCTGGCCCACAAGCCGGCGGATGAAACGCATCACTTCGGGCATGACAAGGTGGCGTTTCTATCAGCCGGGTTCGAGGGCGCGATGATTTCCGCAGCGGCGCTGCTGATCCTCTACGAGGCGGGGCGTCAGATGGTCTTCGGCGTGAATATCGAGAATCTCGGGCTCGGCCTGGCGATTACCGCGGCGGCCGCGGGCATCAATCTGGCGCTCGGTCTGGCACTGCTCAGTGTGGGCAAACGCAGCGGCTCCCCGCTGCTCCGGGCCAACGGCCACCACGTGCTCACCGACGTGTGGTCGAGCATGGCGGTGCTCGTGGCACTCGGGCTTTACAAGTTCACCGGCTGGGTCTGGTGGGATCCCATCGCCGCCATCCTTGCCGCGCTCAACATCCTGCGCGTGGGCTACAAGCTCATCCGCGAAAGCCTCGGCGGCCTGCTCGACGAGAGCGATCCGGCCATCGAGCAGAAGATCCGCGATTTGCTGGATGAGGAGGCCGGCAAGCTCGGCCTGTCCTATCACAACCTGCGCCACCGCCACTCGGGGCGCACGCATTGGGTGGAATTCCACCTGGTGTTTGACGACGCAATGACCGTCGGCGAGGCCCATTCCTCCGCCACGAGGATCGAATCCAGCGTTGCCGCCATGTTGCAACCCGACGGCAGGGTGATTTCACACCTCGAGCCGCGCTCGGCCGAGCACGAGGTGGAAAGTTGGGAGGGCCGCTGAAACTCAGCCGCCGATTTCGGTGCGGCCGGAAAGTTGCGCGCCTTCCTCCATCGAGAACACCTTGGACTTGATGTCGCCGTTGATGCGGGACTTGTCCTTGAGCTCGCAACGCTCGGAGGTGATTTTCCCCTCGATCTTGCCGTAAACCTTCACCTCGCCGGCGGTCACGTCGCCCTTGATGACGGCGTTTTCACCGATGGTCACCCGGCCTTTGTCGGAAGTGATTTCACCTTCGATTTTCCCATCGACGATCATGTCGTTGGAAAAGCGGATGGAACCGGTGATTTCGATTCCGCTGGAGAGCACGTTGGTCGGATTGGCCATGGGCGAAAAAGGAGCAAAGGGCCGGTCGCTTGGCAATGGCAAAGATGCCGGAACTCACGCGACTTGCCCGCTCAGCCCGGGAATGTATTCCATGCGGTAGCGCAGCAGGCAGCCTACTCCGCCGTGGCCTTGGAGCAGTTCGTCTCCCTCGCAGACCTCGATGGGGAGGTCATGCACGGTGGCGAGCCGGACGAGCTCCTCGCGGTCCGGATGCGGCAGCTCCTCGGAAATGACGAGCTGGGAGGCGACTCCGGCATGGATCACGGCGCTGCAGGCATGAATGCCCACCACGGCGAGCCCGTTGCGGCGCACCTGTTCGTGCAGCCTCTCCACCGTGCTGCGGCTCTCGTCCTGCTCGGCCTCCACGAATGTGGCGATGGCTTGATCGAGCAACGGTGAATGGTCGCGGCCATTGGGCGCATGAAACACGGAGCCGACCACCCGGGACTCAAGATGCTTGGGCAATTGATCGCGGAACTGGGCGACATGCCGCGGGTGCCCGGCGAGGATCAGGTGGTTGAGCCCGCGGCGTGCCATCAGGTTGGTGATGATTTGAATCTGATCCCGCAGGAAGCGCCGGGTGTCCTCCTCGCGCCGATGATGGTAGTGCTCGCGGCTCAACTGGCGGCCAAGACGCGCGCCGGGGTCAGGACGGGTGGTGAGGATTTCCTCGGTCACCGCGCCGAGCGTCATTTCCATGATCCGGCCGGTCTCCTCGGTGCAGATCACCAGCACGAAGCGATTGAAACGGTCCTTGAGCTGCACCAGCGGGAAAATCGCCGGCCGCGGCGAGGCGTCGAAGTGGGTTTCCAGATTCGCTTGGAACGGCAGCGCCATGAGCAGGGAATGCTCGCCACAACGCGCGAAGATGGCCAGGCCCTGGATTTCCTCCGGCCAGTGCTGCTTGAGCAGGGCGCGGACTTCGGCTTTCGCCAGATCAAACATCGGCCGCGCCGCCTTGGGCAGCGTGTTGCGGGCCGCCGTGGACCAGGCTTCGAAGGAGGCGCGCAGGGATTCCACCGGCGTGCGCAGGTCGAAGTAGGTGCTGATCACCGGTGCTTCGGTTTCGGGCAAGGTGGCCAGCGCGGAGATGTGACGGCGCAGGTGGCGCATGGAGTTTGCAGGGTGAGGAATCGTGTCTGTGGCAGTCATGATGCTGCCAGTCTAGCCAGTTTCTGCGATGTGCATGGTGGAATTACCCGCGGATTTTCCACCGCTCCGGGAGCTTGCGCCTGCGGCGGAATCCGGGCAGCCTCCGCCCATGGCCGAGCACGCGATGATCGAAACGGTGGACCTGCACCGCAGCTACCGCATCGGGAAAAATTCCATCGAAGTGCTGCATGGAATCGACCTGCGAATCCAGCGCGGCGAGCGGGTTTTCCTGTGCGGCCCGAGCGGCGCGGGCAAGACCACCCTGCTCTACACGCTGGCGGGGCTGGAGCGGCCGGAGCGCGGCAGCGTGTGGATCCATGGCGCGGATTTGTATGCCATGGGCCGCCGCGAGCAGGCGCGATACCGCAACCGCGAGATCGGCTACGTTTTCCAGAACTATCATCTGCTGCCGGAACTCACCGCGCTGGAAAACGTCGCCGTGCCGGGTGCCATCTCCGGCCGGGATTCCACGGCGGCGGCGCTCAAGGCGCTTGAGCGCGTCGGTCTATCAGATCGTGCCGCGCACCTGCCAGCGGAGCTCTCTGGCGGCGAGCAGCAGCGCGTGGCCATCGCCCGCGCCATCGTCAACGAGCCGAAGGTCCTCTTCGCCGACGAGCCAACCGGCAATCTGGACTCCCGCAACAGCGCGGAAATCATGTCCATCCTCATGGACCTCGCCACCGAGCATGGCGTGACCCTCGTGGTCGTCACCCACGATCAGAACCTCGCCAAGGCCGGCGACCGCATGCTCGTCATCCGCGACGGAACGATCCGCGAGGAGGCCTGAGGCGGCTCCATGGAATCATGGGTGGACCGCCACCTTGATGACGATCTTGACGAGAGACTGGCCCTCGTTGGCCATCGGCGCATGGGCGTCGTGCGGCAGGAAAACGGCGAATTGACCGCCACGCAGCTCGAACCATGTGGTGGGCCGGTCCCCGTAAAACTCGACATCCTTCGTCTCGTTGTAGCCCTCCGGCTGGCGGCAATCCGACACCGGCATCCAGCCGATCAAATCCGTGCCTTGGACGGCGTATTGAATATCGATGTAGCGCTGGTGCGTTTCCGTGCGAGCCGCGTCGCGAGGCTTGCCGGGAGCATGTCCGACCATGGCGTAAATGCGCTCGCCATCCAGTTCCACGCGTCCCTCGGGCAAGTCCGACTGCGTGGCCAGCCGCCGCAAATGCGCGAAGGCCTGCGGGAAAAGCGGATGCAGGGGTTCGTAAACGGCGGAGTCGGCGAGGTCGTCGAGAATCATCGGCTTTGTTTATCACCGGCACTGCTCACGGCGAGTCTTTTCCACCCTGCCACAGCCGGATGTATTGCTTCTGCTCCAGCGTCTGCGGGGATTCCGGATGAATGCGCACCTTGGGCATGTGGCTGGCATAAAGATGTTGGACACGTGCAAGCGCCTCGTCCGGCCCCAGCCCGCATTCGCGCAGCCAGCAACCCACCACCGTGCCGGTGCGGCCGATGCCTCCCCAGCAATGGACATAGACGGCGGGCCTGGCCTCCATCGAGCTGCGGAGCGCATCAAGGATCGCGCGCATGGTTTGCCCGGAATCCGGCACGCCCATGTCCGGCACGGGCAGGGAAATGTGGTGGAGCGATGCACCGGCTTCCTGCTCGAGTTCCAGCAGCAAATGATCATAACTTACAAGCCCGTCGGCCGGCCCTGTTAGATCAACAAACGTCCGCACACCCATTTCCACCAGGCTCCACAGCCGGGCCCGGGCAACCCCGGGCTTCCTGTCGCCGGGGTATTCGCCGCCGAACAGAAGGCCCGGCTGGATGGGATAGTGTTGGGGAGTCATGTGCTGCGGGCGGATCACTCCGCGTGTTTGGCATGCCACTCGTGATAGACCTTCGGCGAGATTTCCGAAGGTTTGATCTCGGAGCGGCCGCCCCAGAAGACGTTGGTGTAGGAAACCGGGATTCCGACGGACTCGAGATGACGGTCGATGGCCGCCTTGTGGGCGAGCACGCGTTCCTTCTCCGTGCCGTGGACGACGCCCATGATATTGACGTTACCGAACTGCGGGCCGCCCTCGCGCCAGTAGCAGTGGGTCATGCAATAATGGCGGCCGACCTCCGCGCCGCCCTCGATCTCGCGGCCTTTCGGCACCGCCCAGTGGAAGAGCCCGTTGAAACGGGTGACGCGCTCGCCGGAGGCGGATGGTTTGACGTGCTCAAGGAAGGTGGAGAAACGCCCGATGACTTTTTTCGAGTTAAGTGTTTCCGACACTTCAAAGAAGCGCTCAAGTGAAACTCCGGCAGCCTCAGCGCGGCGGTCCCATGGCGTTTCGCAAATCTCGCCGAGCGTAAGTTCTTCTTTCAGCGCGAGCAGCACGTCCCACTCCTCGGGTGTCAGCTCCACGGTGGCGGTGGTCATCATCACGGCCGGCTCATCGGATTTTTCGCCGGGCTCCATCGTCTTGCGGCGGGTGTGCCCCACGCCCAGCGCAAACACACCGTTGGCGGGCATCAGCAGGTATTCGGTCGCACCTGTGAGACGGAGCAGCGCGGTGGCATGGTGGTCGAGCGACTCGCCGACCGGCACTTTCAACGTCGTCCACAGCCGGTAGCCGGAGCCGGAAACGTCGGTGTCGGTGGAGCGGATCACGACGTGGCCGGAAAACGGATCTTCCTTGGCCATGAAGTCGAAGGCGTCGTTGAGTTTTTCCTCCGGCACCTTCCATGCGACCAGCGCGCCGTGGGCGAGCTTGGTGGAGAGCAGCGTCTGGCGCACGCGGCGGATGATGCCCGCCTCCTGCATCGCACGAATGCGCTCCAGCACGGTTTCAAGCGGCACTCCGGATTTTTCCGCGATCACATGGAACGGCTGGCGCTGGAAGCCGGCGATGAGGTCTTCGGAAATCGCGAGGATTTGCGCGTTGATCGGATCGGTGTGCTCGACGGGGATGGTGTTGGGCATGATGATGGAAAGGATGTCCGTCCCGGGAAGCCCCGGGTCAAGCCGGATTTGCCCCAAAACAGGGATTGAGTGACGGAACACCCGCCCTCTACTCCCTTTCCGCGGCAGAAACCAAGACGGTTCCGGCATGATCCTTGACCATGCGCAGGATGAGAACAACCGCATCGCGCACGTGGCGTCGCGTCTTTTGGGAGAGCTTCTCACCGATGCCGAAATCCGCCGCCGGGATCTGGACGAACCATGCCTGTGGAACCCGCGACGCAAGCAGGCTGCACCAATGCAGCAGTTTTTCCGGATCGCACCGATGGCCGCAGAATTCCGGGTGGCTGGCCGGCTGGATGCGGCGCACACTGATTTCATCCGCATCGCCCGCGGCGGCATCCACAAAAACCACGCATTCCGCTGCGGCGATTTTCGCGGCGTGTTCGGGCAGCAACTGGTGGCAAATCTCCACAGCCACACCCGGGATCTCCTGAGCCGCGATGAGGCGCGCCACCGCCGGCCCCGCGCCATCGTCCCCGCGGAGTTCATTGCCGTAGCCGATGACAAGCGTCTGGATCATGGCGGAAGTCCGGATAACCCGGCGGATGTTATCAGGAACGCATCACTTCATCCAACAGCGTGCCGTCCGCGGAGAACAACACGATGTGCAGTGGCATTTGGCCGACCGCATGAGTCGAGCAACTGAGGCAGGGATCGAAGTTGCGAATGCCGTGTTCGACCCGGTTCAACATGGCTTCCGGGATCTTGGGGCCTTTGATATAATGCTTGGCGATCTGCGCCACGGTGCGGTTCATCGCGAGATTGTTCTGACCGGTGGCGATGATCATGTTGACCTTTTGGATGATGCCATCCTGATCCACCGTGTAGTCATGGAAAAGCGTGCCGCGCGGCGCTTCGCTGACACCCACGCCGCGGAGGCTGTTGATGCCGGCATCGGCGCGGAGGTGCTCGGATTGCAGGTCCGGATCATCGAGCAAACGCTCGATGCGCTCAAGGCAGGCGATGATCTCTATCAGACGGGCGTGATGATAGAGGAACGAAGAGGTGACGGCGCCTTTGAAACGTCCGCGGTATTCCTTGTATTCGGCATCGGCCAGCGGGGTGCCCATCGATTCGCAGACATTGAGCCGGGCGAGCGGGCCCACCCGGTAGATCCCGCCGGGAAAACCCATCGCTTTGTAAAACGGGGATTTGAGATAAGAGGAGGATTGCACCGCCTCGGATATCACATCGGCATAATTCTGCGGATCAATGCGGTCGGCGATGATGCAGCCGGCGCTGTCGGTGAAACGCAGGTGGCCGCCGTGATGTTCCCATTCACCGCTGGGAGCCACGAGCCCCATGAAGAGCGAGGGGAAATTGCCGAAGATCTGGACCTCGGCATCGAGTTGGTCGAGCAGGCTTTTGAAGAGATCAATGGCAGTGCGCGCGGTGGCGAAGACCTCCGGCAGCCAGGCGCGGATGCGGTCGCGGCCGTCGGCGGGCAAGCCGTTGCGCACGCCGCCAGGCACGGACCACGATGGATGGACTTTCTTGCCGCCGAGCATTTCGATGACTTCCTGGCCGAACTGCCGCAGGCGGATCCCCGCGCGGGTGAGGCCGGGATCCTTTTCCAGAAGACCGAAGACGTTGCGTTTCGCAATATCGGCATCCCAGCCTAACAGGAAATCCGGGGCGCTGAGATGGAAGAAACTCAAGGCGTGCGACTGGACGAGTTGTGCCAGGTTCATCAACCGGCGCAACTTGTCGGCCGCCGGCGGAATGCGCACCGCAAGGATCTCGTCGCCCGCCTTGGACGACGCCAACAGGTGGCTGACCGGACAGATGCCGCAGGTGCGCGCGGTGATGCCGGGCATTTCACCAAGCGGCCGTCCCTCACAGAACTTTTCGAAGCCGCGGAATTCGACAACATGGAACTGGGCGTCGGTCACATTGCCGCCATCGTCGAGGAGAATGCTGATCTTGGCATGCCCCTCAATGCGGGTGACCGGGTCGATGATGATGCGTTGGCTCATGGCGGCGGGGAGTGAGGATCGGATCATCCGAACTTGATCATGGATCCAGTGAGCGGATTTTTGCCTTCGGTGAGCAAACCGACCAGAAAAGCGCGGATGCGTTCGGCGGATGGCGGACATCCGGGCAGGAAGAAATCGACTGGGATGACCTCGTGCAACGGCGCGGCGCGCTCTAACAATGGCGGCAGGATGCCGGGAGCGGATGGGAAACCCGGGTTGACATCGGCGAGCTCGACATAAGCTCGCTGGAGGACGATTTCCGGGCCGCCCAGCGGGTTGCGCATGCCACAGACATTGGAGGTCACCGCGCAATCGCCGAAGGCGACCACGAACTTGGTGCGGGCGCGGATTTTGTGCGCCATTTCGACATGCTCCTCGTTGCAGACCGCACCTTCCACCAGCACGACATCGACATTTTCGGGATATTCCTTCGCGTCCACCAGCGGGCTGTAAACGACCTCCACGAGGCCCGCGACATCGACGAGAAATTCATCGATATCCAAAAATGACATGTGGCATCCGGCGCATCCGCCGAACCAGAGTGTCGCCAGTTTCACACGTTCCATTGTTTTGTCTCCCTTGCGATGACGAGGTTGCCCACCCGTTCGCGGTCGCGTTGCATTTCCCCGGCGGTGGAACCGCGGTGGAAGAGCGCGCCGGTCGGGCAGGATTGCACGCACTTGCCACAGAGCGTGCAGGTTTCGGATTCGCCCCAATCCTGATTGAGGTCGGTGATGATATGAGATCGCGGGCCGCGGCCC
>RPOS01000110.1 GCA_003820635.1 Verrucomicrobiaceae bacterium
GCGCGTCTCATGGCCCGATCCTGCCAGCCAAAACCAAGATGGCAAGCGGATTTCATACATTTTATCTGTCACTATGAAGAAGATCTGTCTCCAGATTTACCCCCTTGCGCGCCGACTTTCCTGAACGGAAAGGAAATGGCCCCCATAAAGTTTTTATTTTCCGCAAGCTGCGGCGGAAACAGAATTCCCACAGACGGAATGGAAACACATGCTCCCGCCACTATGCTCAGCGGCTGTCCAACTGGAAGACCTGGCCGGAGGTGTGCGGCAGTTCGTGATGGAGGAAGCGAATGAAGCCGGCCACGTGGCCACAGGTGTTGAGGCGTCCCAGGCTGTGCGCGGCGAGAACTTCGGCGCGGCGCGCGGCGGTCACGGATTGTGTCATGCGGCTTTCGAGAAATCCCGGCAGGATGGCATTGACGCGGATATTGGACGGACCATAGCGCTGCGCGAGATCGGTCACCAACCCGAGCAGCGCGGCCTTGGCGGCGGCGTAGGCGGCTTGGCCTGGCGGCGGATGCAGGGCGGAATGGCTGGAAATGAAAACGATGTGCCCGCATTTCCGCTGAAGCATGGCTGGCAGCACGGCCTTGGTGCAGTTGAGGGCTCCACGGAAATTCACGGACCAGATATCGTCCCACGCGTCTTCGGTAAGCCGGGCCAGCGGGGCATCCCGGGTGATTCCGGCGGCGCACACCAGCAGATCGACCGGCCGGCTCTTGAAATAACTGCTGACGGCCGCCGGATCGCGGACGTCGAGCTCGCGGCTGCCGGGCGCGGCGAGGTCCCAGCGGGACTGCCGCAAGGCGTCTGCAAGGGCGCTGCCGAGGGAACCGGTGCCGCCGGTGATGACCGCGTGCTGCGTTTCGGAATGCATCGCGGGTGCAGCATGGCCCGGTTTCCTAGCCGCGGGCAAGAGCGCCGGGCGGAATTTCCAAGAACCCAGGAAATGTTTGGGAATAACCCGGGGATAGCCGCCGATAGATTTTGCGACATTGGCCGGGTAGCGGACTTATGGGGACGCCGCGGAGACTCATGCCCAATTTGTTCTTGCCGTGGAACGCCCGGACCTGTCGTGGGGAACACGCGTTCGGGCGGGTTGTTCACACTATGAAGAAGAAGATCTTATGAGTTCAAAAATAAGAAATTCATCAGAGCGGCCGGAAAACGCACAGGTCCCATGCGCCGGAACCGACCCATGGGACCTGAAGTGAAGCGGGGATGTGCTCACGCTCAAAGGAGCATCAGCGCGGGCTGCTCAATGAGTTTCCTGACCTCCGAGAGGAACTGCGCGGCCACGGCTCCATCGACGACGCGGTGGTCGCAGGAGAGGCCAAGGTTCATCCGCAGGCCGGGGACGATCTGACCGTTCTTGACGACGGGTTTCTCGATGGCGGCACCCACCGAGAGGATGCCGGCTTGAGGCGGGTTGATGATGGCGTCGAAGGACTCGATGCCCCATGCGCCGAGGTTGGAAACGGTGATGGTGCCGCCGTCGAATTCATCGGGGCGGAGTTTCTTGTCCTTGGCGCGGACGGCGAAGTCTTTGACGGCGCGGGAAATGGCCAGCAGGGATTTGCTTTCTGCCTCTTTGATGACTGGGGTGACGAGGCCATCGTCCACGGCCACCGCCACGGAGAGGCCGACGTGGTTGAATTTGACGATGTGATCGCCGGCAAACGAGGCGTTGATGGCGGGCACGGCCTGCGTGGCATTGATGACGGCTTTGAGGATGAAATCGTTGACGGAGTATTTGTTTCCGTGGGTTTTCTCGGCCTGGTCGTTGACCTGCTTGCGCAAGGCCATGAGCGGTGCGGCGTCCACATCCACGTGCAGGTAGAAGTGCGGGATGGTGGTCTTGGAGGTGAGCAGGCGCGAGGCGATGACCTTGCGCATGGTGCTGAGCTCGATGGTCTCATCGCCGGCTTTGGCAGCGGGCAGGATGGCTTGCGGAGCGGGAGCTGCCGGTGCCGGGGTGGCGGCCACGGCGGGTGTGGTGGCCTTGGCCTTGATGGCGGAGGCAAGCGCCGCCGCCGCCGCCGCCTCGTTGGAGGCCGCGGGTTTCGTTGCGGAGCTGGCGGCGGCTTCCACATCGCCGCGGGTGATGCGGCCGACCGGGCCGGTGCCGGTGATGGCGGCCAGGTTCACACCCAGCTCATCGGCCACCTTGCGGGCGAGGGGTGAGGCAAGCACGCGGTCTCCGGCAGCGGCGCGTGCGGATACCGGCACAGCGGCAGAAGTTGGAGCGGGTGTCGCGGCTGCGGTGCTTGCCGCTGGCGGCGGAGCCACGCTGAGGTGGGCCTCGTCCGGGGCGCGGCCGGAGTCTCCATTGAGCACGGCGAGAATGGCACCGATGGGGGCTTTTTCTCCAGCCTGAACGAGGATTTCCGTCAACACGCCATCATCGAAAGACTCCATTTCCATGGTCGCCTTGTCGGTTTCCACGTCGGCAAGGACGTCACCGATTTCGACGGAGTCGCCGACTTGTTTGTGCCATTTGACAAGGGTTCCCTCGGTCATGGTGTCCGAGAGTTTGGGCATTTCGATATTGACGGACATGGTGCGTGTGGGAAGTGGCGGGAGGATGGGAAAAAGCGGGGTGAATTCCAGTCTTTTTAAGTGAGCGGGGCGGAGACGAAAAAGCGCGGGGAGTGGTTTTCTCCGCCGCGCTTGGGAAATCCGGGCCGCCGCCGGATCAGGGAGCTAGCGGCTTCATCGTGGGAATCAGACCCATGTGCGGGCTGCCGGTGGCGCTTTGCACGGTGGCCATCCGCATGGTGGACTCGGAAGTGGTGCCGCAGCAGTCCTTTTTCGGGCAGAATAAACGCACGCAGGGGCCGCAGGAAATCCGGGTTTTCTTGGTCACCGTCTTGTAGCGGGGAACCTTTTTCTCGATGGTCTGCACCATGCCGCCCTTGCCGCCTTTCCCGCTGCCGGCAACGTAAACTTCCTCAGTCACGATGTCGTAGCCGCAGGTTTTGACCTGCTTGGTTTCGGTGCGGTAGCCGGCGGATTGCGAGTGCACGCCGAACATCGAGCAGCAGGAAGAGAAGCCGAGTGAAATCGCGGCCAAAGAGAGGAGCAGGGCGAGGTTTTTCATGATTTGATGGATGGATGGATTTGAGAGGGAATTCAGAACAGGCAGCAGCAGGAAGTTGTTGCCAAGACCAGCAGAGAGGAAACGACAAGCAGCAGCAAGCGCGGAATCATGCTTGGAATGCTAGAAACACCCGGCAGCTTGGCAATGAAAAAGACGGCGGAAAAACACCAGGGTGATCAAGCTAGGGAGAGGAGAGAATCGCGGTAGGTGAGGTCTAGCATGGCGCGGCGGCGTTTCTTTCGGAGGCTGCGGGTATCGGTGAGGTCGATTTTGAGCAGATTGAGGACGATCCGGCGCAGGGCTCCGATCTGGCGTTTGAGAGCGGGATGGAGAGCGCCGATGTGCATTTTGATCCATTTGCGCAACCTGTCGATTTGAAGGTCGCAGAAGTCTTCGATGTCGGAAAAGCAGTTCATCCCGCAAAGCATGGCACTCACGGCCATGAAGAGCACTTCACCAAAATGATGCAGCTTATTGCCGCCGGTGCGTGGATCTTCGATGACAGAAAATGAGGCGATACAGGCGGGCAGGCCGCCAGACCAGTCGGATTTGTTAGAATTGCGGAGCATCCGGGCATGCAACCACCTGATATGGTGTACAAGTCCTAAATGTCATGGTTTACAACCTATTATCACTGCTTTCCCTATCTCGATCGCCGTGGTGCGTAGACGCAGGCGATGAACGCGAAGGCGCATGGGACGAGCACGGTGGCCCTGAAGGTCACGTATTTCCGCTGCTCCCATTTCGGGCGTTGCTCGAGGGTTTCCGTGCCAGCTCCGGAGAGCCGGAAGAACGCGCGTTTGATGGTGTGCATGGCAGATATGGTTCGGGGACGGAGCACCGGGGCCTGCGTTTCCTGGTTGCAACCGGGCATTACGTGAATGGACGTGGCGGCATTTCAATTTTCGATTTCGAAAACTTTGCCGGGTTGGATGGTCAACCCTGAGTTGCGTGAGCCGTTGCACGAGCTCATCCATCGCCGGATCTTGTGATACTCGCTCCCAGTCGATCGCCTCCCGGATATGGTTTGGGGCCGCTCCGGCGGACTACCGTTGGAGCAGCTATGGGGAAGCCGTGCGCCGAGGTGATGAAGCGCGTTAAGCCATCGCCAGCACCTTCTTGATGATGCGGCGCGGATTCGGCAGTTGCTCGTTTTCGATGTGCGGCGAGTAGATGGCCGGGGCATCGATCGAGCAGACGCGCTGGACCGGGGCGTCGAGATAATCGAAGGCGTTTTCCATGATGATGGTGGAAATCATGGCGGCGACTCCGCCGAAGGGTTTGGATTCGTCCACCAAGAGCACCCGGTTGGTTTTCTGAACGGTTTTGAGAATCGCGTCCACGTCGAGTGGGCGGATCGAGCGGAGATCGAGAACCTCGGCGTTGATGCCGTGTTCGTTTTGCAGGGTTTCAGCGGCGGCGAGGCAGTGGATGACCGAGCGGCCGTGGGCGATGAGCGAGATGTCCGAGCCCTCGCGCTTGAGATCGGCGACGCCCAGCGGGATGACGAAGTCGCCATCGGCCGGATCCGGCACTTCGCCGGAATTGCCGTAGAGCAGGGTGTTTTCCATGAAATAGACCGGATCATTGTCGCGAATGGCGGCTTTGATCAGGCCCTTGGCATCCGCCGGGGTGGCGGGCGCGCAGACTTTCAAGCCGGGAAACGCGGCGAACAGTCCTTCCGGAATGTGGGAGTGGGTGGCACCGACGTTGGTGCCGCCGTTGGCGGGGCCGCGGACGACGATCGGGCAGTGGCAGAGGCCGCCGGACATGTAGCGGACGCAGGCGGCGTTGGAAACGAGTTGGTCGAAGGCCACCGAGTGGAAGGACCAGAACATCAACTCCATCACCGGTCGCACGCCGAGCATCGAGGCGCCGATGCCCATGCCGATGAAGCCTGCTTCGGAAATGGGGGTATCGACGATGCGCTTGTCGCCCCATTTTTTCCACAGGCCTTCGGTGACCTTGTAGGCACCGTTGTATTGGGCGACCTCCTCGCCCATGATGACGACGTTGGGATCGCGGGCGAGTTCCTCATCGAGGCCTTCGCGGAGGGCTTCACGGTAGGTGAGTGTGCGGGACATGGTTCGATTGGTTCAGCTGTCGAAGAAATGGCGGCCGATCTTGGAGGCTTCGGTCTGGTTGTCGGTTTCCCAATACACATCAGTGCTGATGTCGGCGATGGTGGGGGCGGGCGATTCGTCTGCGAATTTCACCGCGGCGGCGGCTTCTTCCTGTGCGGCCTTGCTGATCGCTGTGGCTGCCTCCTCTGTTAGAACGCCTTCCTCGATCAGCTTGCGGCGAAAGACGTTGATCGGATCGTGGTTCTGCTTGTAGTGCTCGATCTCCTCCGGCGTGCGGTATTTCTTGTGGTTGGCATCGGCAATACTGTGACCGTAGTAGCGGTAGGTGTCGATTTCCAGCAGGCTGGGCTTGTGCTCCTTGCGGGCGCGCTCCATGGCGATGTGGGTCTTGGCGCGGACTTCGTAAATGTCGGAGCCGTCGATGACATCCCATTCCATGCCGTAGGCCTCACCACGCTGGGCGAGGCAGCCGCCGAAGGCTGATGAGCGTTCCTGCGAAGTGCCCATCGAGTAGCCGTTGTTCTCGATCACGAAAACCACCGGGATGTCGAACAGCGCGGCGAGGTTGAGCGATTCGTGGAAGGCACCCTGGTTCACCGCGCCATCGCCGAGGTAGCAGAGGCAGCAACCTTCGCGACCGAGATACTTGAGGCCGTAGGCGAGCCCGAGCCCGAGCGGCGTCTGGCCGGCGACGATGCCATGCCCGCCCCAGAAATTCTTGTCGGGCGCGAAGAAGTGCATTGAGCCACCCTTGCCCTTCGAGCAACCGGTTTGCTTGCCGAACATTTCCGCCATGCACTCGTTCATGCCCATGCCGACGGCCAGCGCGTGGCCGTGATCCCGGTAGGCGGTGATGAAATGGTCATCCGGCCCACCGAGCGAGATGGTGCCGACCGCCACCGCTTCCTGGCCGATGTAGAGATGGAGGAAACCACCGATTTTTCCCGCTTGGTAGTATTTCAGCCCGGCCTGCTCGAAGCGCCGGATGCGGACCATCTGGGTGAACAGCTCGATTTTCCGCTCGGGCGTGAGCGACTGGTTGATCGGTGAGCTGGCGAAATCGAGCGGTGAGGGATTGGCGCTGGTCATGGCGGACGCGGAAATGGGTGGGCGGCGGGCCGGAACCGTCGCGAAGCCAAGGCGCGGAGGCAAGGATTTTCAGGCTCCCACCCGGCTATCGACACCGTAAAACGGCCACTGCAAGCTGCCGGCATGCCCGGAGACGCCATGCAAGGTTCCGCCGCAGAGGTCCACGCGCGCAGCCCGGCGGCGGAAAAGATCGCGCTCTTCCGCTCCCTTTTCCGCGGGCGGAACGATGTTTATCCCCGGCGTTTTGAAAACCAGCGGAGCGGCCGCGCGGGTTATGCGCCTGCCTGGGGTGCCCGGCATTTGCGAGAAACCCCGGATCAAATGCGCCGATTGCCTGAACCGCGCGTTTCTGCCGGTGACCGACGAGGTGATCCGCTGCCACCTCTCCGGCAAGGACCCTCATGGCAAGGATTTCGTGGCCGGTGTTTATCCGATGCTGGCGGACGAAACATCCCATTTCCTCGCCATCAACTTCGACAAGGAATCCTGGTGCGAGAACGTGCTGGCCGTCATGGCAAACTGCCGATCCCCTTCGACAACTGGAGCGAGATGGAGGTAGATCTGTTCTGCGCCGGGCTCAAGCTCGCCATCGAGATCGACGGCCCGCAGCACCTCGCCGACCCCGCCGCCTATCGCCGCGACCGTCGCAAGGACGCTTTGCTCCAGGAAAACGGCTGCCACGTCCTGCGTTTCCTCACCGAAGATCTGTCGAAATGCCTCGATGCCACGCTCGACGCCATTCACCGCGCCATCGCGCATCTCCGGCACAGGTGCTGACACGCAAGCCGCGCGGGGCGGCATCTCCAGTGATTCCACGAGTCCGCAAATCAATGCAGGTGCGGGCCGGCGTCACTTTCGCCGAAGGCGGCGCGCGGCAGGCGTACGCGCTCAATGAGATTCTCGATGTCGGCGGACGGTGGCTCGCTGAAGCGTGATACCGTCAGCGCGACGGCGAAGTTGATAAGCATGCCGATGCAGCCAATGCCCTCGGGCGTGATGCCGAAGAGATACTGCGAGGGATCGCCCTGGATGCCGAAGAAGCCGAAGCAGAAATACCAAATGTAAAGGAAGGTGAAGGTGATGCCGGCGACCATGCCGCTCACCGCACCGCGGCAGTTCACGCGCTTGGAGAAGATTCCCAGCACGATGGCCGGGAAAAACGACGATGCGGCAAGTCCGAATGCGAAGGCCACCACTTGCACTACGAAACCCGGCGGGTTCACGCCGAAATAGCCGGCGATGATGACGGCCACAGCGGCGCTGAGCCGTGCCAGGCCGAGCTCCCCCTTCTCGGTGAGCGAGGGGCGCAGCGTGCGCTTGACCAAGTCATGGGCCACGGAAGTTGATATTACCAGCAGCAGCCCTGCCGCTGTGGAGAGCGCGGCTGCAAGGCCGCCGGCGGCCACCAGACCGACCACCCATGCCGGCAGCGCGGCGATTTCCGGATTTGCCAGCACGATGATGTCCGGATCCAAATACAGCTCGTTGCTGTTAGAGCTTGGCTTGTTGGCCAGCAGGCGCTCGCCCGCGGGGCCCTTGGTTTCCTCGCCATTGCCCGGCACGAAGACCGGTGAAAGCTTGGTCGTGGTGGGATGCCGCTCGATTGCAGGACCGCTCGCATCATAGCGCACCCGGCCATCGCCATCCTTGTCCATCCATGCGATGAGTCCGGATTTCTCCCATTGCTTGAACCAAGAGGGAAGCTCGGCGTAGGCGGCTCCGGAAACCTTTTCCAACAAATTGGTGCGAGCGAAAACGGAAACCGCAGGCGCGGTGGTGTATAGAATGGCGATGAAGAACAATGCCCAGAACGCCGAGCTGCGTGCATCACTTACCTTTTTCACGGTATAGAAACGCACGATCACATGTGGCAGTCCCGCGGTGCCGACCATCAACACCAGTGTGATGGCAAACACATCGATCATCGGCTTGCTGCCATCGGTGTAGGCAGGAAAGCCGAGATCCTTGCTCAGGCGGTCGAGGTTTTCCACCAGACCCATCGAGCCGTCCTTCAGGTCCGCGGCAAAACCGAGCTGCGGCACCGGATTGCCGGTGAACATGAATGATATGAAGATGGCTGGCACCAGGTAGGCGAAGATCAGCACGCAGTATTGAGCCACCTGCGTGTAGGTGATGCCCTTCATGCCGCCCAATACCGAATAGAACAACACGATGACCATGCCGATGACCACGCCGACCTCGACGGGCACCTCCAGGAAGCGAGAGAACACCACACCCACCCCGCGCATCTGTCCGGCGATGTAAGTGAAGGATATAAGAATGGCGCAGCCGACGGCCACCAGCCGCGCGGTGCGCGAGTCGTAGCGGTCGCCGATGAAATCCGGCACGGTGAATTTCCCAAAGCGCCTCAGATAGGGTGCCAGTAGCAGCGCGAGCAGGACGAAGCCTCCGGTGAGACCCATGAGATAGACCGCGCCGTCGCGACCCATGAAGGAGATCATGCCGGCCATGGAGATGAATGAGGCGGCGCTCATCCAGTCCGCGCCGGTGGCCATGCCGTTGGCGATCTTCGGCACGCCGGTGCCGGCCACATAGAAGTCTCCAGTGCTGCGCGCCCGGGTCCAAATCGCGATGCCGATGTAGAGGCTGAAGCTCAGCCCGACGAGAAGGTAAGTCCAGGTACGGATGTCCATGAAATTGGTTTGATGGGAGGGGTTGGTTACCGTCTCAGGAGTTTTCGCGCCCTTCGCCGAGGGTTCCCTTGAGCAACTCGCGATCGAGCCGGTTCATGATCCCGGCATAGGCAGCGATGATCAGCACGAAGGCGCACACACTGCCTTGTTGGGCGAACCAGAAGCCGAGCTTGAGACGTGTGCCGGGCAGGTAGTAACGGTCGAGTTGGTCCACGAAGAGGATTCCGCAGCCGTAGGAAACGATGAACCAGAGCCCCAGCAACACAGCCAGCCAGAACAGGTTTTTCCGCCAATACGCTTTCTTGGCCGCCTCGGAGGGCAGTTGTTTCATCGGGGTGGCAGGGTTTTCCATGGCTCTTTCTATTGTGGGTGGCGCTCAAGCAGATGTCATGCCTAGATGCCTGATTCAAGGAAAAGCATCCTATTGGATGTGGCGGTGAAGAGTATCAACCTGCAAAGGAAAATGAATAGGGTTTCCGAAGCGGTGAATTGCGGCTAGAGGAATGCCCATGAACATCGATGAAATGGTGGCAGCGGCCTGGCACGCACGCGAATCGGCATACGCTCCTTACTCCCATTTCGCTGTTGGTGCCGCCTTGCTCACGGCGGACGGGCGGGTTTTCACCGGCTGCAACGTGGAAAATCTTTCCTACGGTCTCACCCAGTGTGCGGAGCGGACGGCGATTTGCAGCGCGGTGGCGGCCGGGGAGCGGGAATTTGCAGCGCTGGCGGTGGTGGCGGATACGGCGGTGCCGATTTCTCCTTGTGGTGCGTGCCGCCAGGTGATGGCGGAATTTGGTGTGAGGCGGGTCATTCTGGCCAACCGGGCGGAGCGGATGGAGTTCACTTTGGAGGAGCTTCTGCCGCGGGCCTCGGCCGGGATTTTGGACCGGAGTGAGTGAATTGTTCCACATGGAACACTTTCTGAAAAGGAATTGGAGATTGGGTGATTCGATATTAAATATTGCGATTCAATGACTTAGAAAAGCGGTAAGGAGCACTTGTGGGCTGAGTTTTCCGGGATTTTCGGGTAATTCAAAATGGAGCCCTAATATCTCAATTTCTAATTTCCAATTTCCTTCCTAAGGCTATGCTCCGCGCCCCGCGATGTTCCGTTACCCGAAAGTTTACGATGTGATTGTGATCGGCGCCGGCCATGCCGGGGTCGAAGCCGCGATGGCCGCGGCCCGGCTCGGCTGCGAGGTGGCGGTGCTGACGCAGAATCTCGACACCATCGGCCAGATGTCCTGCAACCCGGCGATCGGCGGACTGGCCAAGGGTCACATGGTTCGGGAAATCGATGCGCTGGGTGGAATCATGGGACTCAACACCGATGCCACCGGCATCCAGTGGCGGATGTTGAACGCCTCCAA
>RPOS01000111.1 GCA_003820635.1 Verrucomicrobiaceae bacterium
CGGGAATCACCAGGCGCGGCTCGATGCCGAGAATTTCAAAAGCGTTCATAAGGGGCACACACAGGCCCGGATAATCTGAAACCCTCAGCCACCCTTGTCACTCATTATCAAAACTTGCACCCGCTTTACCCTTTTCCGGCCCGGCGGTTTTTCATGGGCCATCCGCCAAAAGAAAATTTTAATCATGGGGTTAAGTCCTTTTTAACCGGCAGGCTCCAGATGTTGCGGAACTGGATGGCGTTGTTGTGGTCCTGCAGGCGCAGCGGGCTGGTCTTATACAAGGAGCCGCACTCGTTCCAATATCCGTGCAGGCCATAGGAGTTGAGGATTTGCACCTCGTAGTCCCCTTACAGGAAAAAGCCGCTGTTGCCGTGGCCCTGGCCGGCCTTGCCGGACTCCACCGGAGAGCGGAACTCCATGTGCACCCGGTAATCGCCGAATTTCTCCTTGGTCTGAATGTCTCCGCCGATGCCGCCTTTTCTCACATCGTCGTTTTTCGCGCTGCGCACTTCCATCGCGCCGTTTTCAAGCCGGTGCCGCTGAGGCCGGGACCTTCGAAACGGATTTCATCGCCCACGAGCTTTCCGGGCCCTTCGAAATACGCATCCGCCCGGGCGTCGTGCTGCTGATAGAAACGCAGGAAATACTCGCCCTCGCGGACGTTGATGACCTGGGCGGCCAGCGGCTTGTTGATGTGGAAATAATGGCCTTTGGGCGCGTCGGTCCAGGCGGTGGAAATCCCCTCGGCGGCGGTGAGGGCGGTGGCGGCGAGAACCATGGCTGACAGCCAAATGATGGGGCTTTTCATCATGGTGAGGGCGCCATTTCTAGACCGCCCCGCCAAAAGGCAAGCGGGCCATCGTCAATCCCGGTGGTAGGGTGCGCCGCCATGCAGCGAGGCGGCGCGGTAGAGCTGTTCTAACAAAACCAGCAGCGCCAGCTCGTGTTGTAGCGTGAAGGGCGAGAGGGCGAGCCGCAGGTCGCTGGCGGCGCGCAGCGCGTCGTTGTGGCCGTCCGCCGCGCCGATCAGGAAGGCCACGGTTTTCACATCGCCACGGGCGGCGAGCGCATCGAGCTTTGCGGCGAAGGCGCGGGTATTGAGCGACTCGCCGCGCTCGTCGAGCGCGATGCGGAAGCAGCCTTCCGAGCGTTCCAACAAGCGCGCGGAGACTTCATCGCGTCCGCCGGCTTTCACCGTGACGAGTTCATAGGTGCCGAAGCGGGAGAGGCGCTTGAGATACTCGTCCACGCCCGCCTTGGCATAGGCGAGCGCGGGTTTTCCGGCGACGATGAGACGGACGCGCATGGGATGCATCGAAGCTTGCCCGATCTCCGGCACCGCGCCAGCCTCAATTCCACATGAAGCCCCACACCCTGTTACTCGCCGTCTTTTGCAGTGCATGCTCGCCCGGTCTTGGCCCGGTGGTTCCGAAAACCGCGGTGGAACGCCAAATGATCGGCCTGCTTCAGAAATTCGACCGTTGGGACGATGATGGCGACGGCTTTCTGGATTCCGGTGAAATCACCCAGGGAATCGACGACCTGAAGGGCAAGCCCCAACAAGTGACCTATACGGCCGCCGACATCATTGACTTCTACGATACGAATCACGACAAGAAGGTCTCAATGAAGGAAGCGCAGGCCGGCTACAAACGGTCCGCCGAGGCGGAAACCCGGCTGCAACACTGAGCCGGGATTTGCCGATGAATGCCATTTACGAATCAGACAAGTTGCTCGCCGAGTATCTGTTATTCCACTACGGCGAGGCGGATGAAATCCTGCCGCCGGAGCGTGGTTGGCCCGTCGGGATGCGTGAGGCCTTGGATTTCCCGGTTCGCACCGTTGCGCATTTTTCACCCGGCAATGCCGCAAGCGGTTTGGATCTCGGCTGTGCCGTCGGCCGCTCGACTTTTGAAATGGCGCGCTCCTGCCGCGCTGTGACGGGCATTGATTTCTCCCACGCCTTCATTCGCGCGGCGGATGCGCTGCGCCGTGGCGAAACGGTGGCCTACGAGCGTCTGGACGAGGCCACGCTCCGCACGCCGCTGGCCGCGCGCTCTCCTGAGGATATTTCCGGCGACCGCATTCGTTTCCTGCAAGGCGACGCGATGCATTTGCCGGACGACCTCGGCTCCTTCGACCGCGTGCACGCCGCCAATCTGCTGTGCCGTCTGCCCGAACCGCAGCGGTTGTTGGAAAGGCTGCCTTCGCTCGTCAAGCCGGGCGGCGAGCTGGTGCTGGCCACGCCCTGCACGTGGCTGGAGGAGTTCACGCCGCGGGAAAACTGGCCGCCGGGCGGCACCTTCGAGTGGCTGAAATCCTCACTGACTCCGGATTTTTCACTCATCCGCCAGGCGGAAGAGCCTTTTCTCATCCGCGAAACCGCTCGCAAGTTCCAGTGGAGCAACTCGCTGTTAACCGTTTGGCGGCGGGCGGTTTAAGGCCTGACCAGTGGCGGGCGCTTGCCCGGAGTGATGTGCGGCGGTTTCAGGTAGAGCGGTTGGGGAATTTCCGCACTCCACTTGCGGCGGGTTTCCACGTCGGTGCCGCACCATGCGAGCCACAGCCGCGCGGCGTTCGGTATTTCGGTTTGGATGCGGCCCGCAAGCGCTCCGGGCAGCGGAAAACGTGCGGAATCTTCCAGAGAAAAAACCGCTGCCGACTGTGCGACCCTGCGCTCCAGTTCCGCCGCATCGCACAGCGCGGGTTCCTCTAACATCCGGCCATCCGCGATCTCCGCCGTCCAGAAACTACCGCGGCGGGCGTCGCCGATGGCCAGGCAGCGGGCACCGTTTTCCGCCGATGGCACGGCGAGAATCGAGGGCACGGCGATGGCCGGACATCCGAGCGCGATGGCCACGCCCTGCGCCGCGGCGATGCCGACACGCGTGCCGCTGTAGCTGCCGGGACCGCTGCCGACGAGCACCAGTTGCAACGGCTCGCGGTTTTCTAACAATTCCGCGAGCGGCCCGAAGAGCAGCGCGTTGTGGTTACGGTCGCTGCAAAACGCGCGTTGGTCCACGGAACCATCCGACTCCACCCGGGCGATGGACGCGTGGGGCGTGGAGGTTTCGATGACGAGCGATGGCGCGGTCATGGCATCACTTGCCGAGCGCCGAACGCCAGCGGGCGGTTTCCGCACGGACGTTGGCGATGGAGGGCGCGCCGGGATTGGCGCGGGATTCCAAGGCGCGTTCGAGCGAGAATACCTCCTTCGCGTCCGGCCCGTAGGCGGGGTCGATGGCGGTCAGATCGAGCTGGTCGAGCGGTGTCTTCGTTTCGATGGCCTTTGCAACGGCCTTGCCGACGAGTTCGTGCGCGTGGCGGAACGGCACGCCTTTTTTCACGAGGTAATCGGCGAGGTCGGTGGCCAGCAGCATCGGATCAGCGGCGGCGGCGCGGCAGTTTTCCTCGCGCAGTTCCATCGCGGCGATCATTTCCGTGTTCACCGCAAGGATGAGGCGCAGCGTGTCCACTGAGTCGAAGAGCGGCGGCTTGTCTTCCTGCAGATCGCGGTTGTAAGTGAGCGGCAGGCCTTTGAGGGCGACGAGCAGGTTCATCAGGTTGCCGACGAGTCTTCCGGTTTTGCCGCGCGTGAGCTCGCAGACGTCCGGGTTTTTCTTCTGCGGCATGAGCGAGGAACCGGTGGTGTGCGCATCGGAAAGCGAGGCGAAGCCGAACTCCGCCGTGCACCACAGAATGAGATCCTCGCTGAGGCGCGAGAGGTGCGCGCCGCAGAGTGAGATGACGAAAAGCAGTTCCGCGATGTAGTCGCGGTCCGCGATGGCATCCATCGAGTTGCGAGTCACACCGTCGAAGCCGAGCTCCGCGGCGATGGCGTGGCGGTCGAGATTGATGGTGGAGCCTGCCAGCGCGCCGGAGCCGAGCGGCGAGATGTTGAGGCGCTTGCGGCAATCCGTTAGACGGGACTTGTCACGCTCCAGCATTTCCACATAGGCGAGGAAATGGTGGCCCGCGGTGACCGGTTGGCCACGCTGGAGATGGGTGTAGCCGGGGATGACCGTGGCGGCGTATTTTTCCGCGCGGTCGAGCAGGGCGAGCTGGAGGCCGGTGATTTCCAGCAGAAGTCCGTCGATTTCCGCTCGGCAGTAGAGGCGCGTGTCAGTGGCCACCTGGTCGTTGCGCGAGCGGGCGGTGTGGAGCTTTGCCCCGGCCGGGCCGATGCGGCGGGTGAGCTCGGCCTCGATATTCATGTGGATGTCCTCCAGCGAGGTCTTGAACTCGAAGTCGCCGCTGAGGATGTCCGCCTTGATTTCCAGCAGGCCGTTTTCGATTTGGGAAAACTCGTCCGGCGTGAGCAGTCCGGCGTTTTTCTGGGCGCGGGCGTGGGCGATGGACCCGGCGATGTCGTGCGGGAACAGCCGCCAGTCATAGGAGATGGACTCGCCGAACTGCTGGACGAGCGAGGAGGTGTCTTGGGAGAAGCGGCCTTTCCACATGGCGGGCGGATTCAAACCCGGGGCAGGCCGCATGGAAACGAGAAAAAAACGAAAGCTTTCACCGCATCACATGCTCCAGCAGGAGGCTCTGGATGGCGCAGTAGAATTGGGAGCGCAGGAAGGCATTGCGGCTTTGCGGCGGGATTCCCATGGGCGAGAGATCCTCGCTGGGGCCGAACTGGTGGATTTCCTCGAGCGCGAGCCGCGCCTGGTTGAGCGAGCCATACCAATGGAACGCATCCTCGCGGGTGATCCACAGCGGGCCCGGGCCGCCGCCGCATTCGACGCGTGCGGCGGCGATGCTGGAGGCGACGTGCGCGAGATCCGCATGAAACGCCTCTTCAAGATCCGGGATGATGTATTCCCGCCAGTCCGCCGCCACTTGCTCATCGGTGATGAGGTTTCCCAGACGCAGGGCGAGATGTTCATCGCAGGAAACGGCATCGTGCGTGATGGTCTGGAGCAGTTTCCAATCGCCATCGTCCTCGGTGTCGATGCGCAGGCCGCCTTCGAGTGTGGGCAGGATTTTCATTCGGCTTTTTCGAGCGATGACTTGAGTTGATGCGACTGGAGTTGCTGCACGTAGAACTCCGCCTTTTCGCGCTGGCCGGTCCAGACAATCGAGCGGCCCTGCTTGTGGACCTGCAACATGAGGATGGCGGCCTTCTTTTCATCGTAGCCGAAAATTTTCATCAGCACATAAGTGACATAACCCATCAGGTTCACCGGATCATCGAAGACCAGGACGCTCCATGGCACATCCAGTGAGGTGTCCGTGCGGGTGAGTGTGGCGGTGTCGGAATCGGCCATGATGTCAGACGGCGGCGGGTTCGGGCGCATCAATCCACTTGCCGTGCTCGCGGATCAGGTCGATGAGGCGCTCCACCGCTTCTTCTTCCGGGATGTTGAACTTCACGGCGGTCTTGCCGACGTAGAGGTTGATCTTGCCGGGCGCGCCGCCGACGTAGCCGAAATCCGCGTCCGCCATTTCGCCGGGGCCGTTGACGATGCAGCCCATCACCGCGATGCGCACGCCCTTGAGGTGGCCGGTGGCCGCGCGGATTTTCTGGGTGGTGGATTGCAGATTGAAGAGCGTACGCCCGCAGCTCGGGCAGGCGACATAGTCGGTTTTGAAAATGCGCGTGCCGGCGGCTTGCAGGATGTTGTAGGCCAGCCGCAGCGATTGGCCCGGCGCGGTCTCGCCCCGCACGAGGATCGCATCGCCGATGCCATCGCAGAGCAGCGAGCCGAGGTTCTGGGCGGCGGGCAGCAGGGCATCGAGGAAGTCCTTGTTTTCCGCAGGCGGCTGCAAGGTGTCCTTCAATAAAACCGGATGGCGCGCATCCACCTTCGCCGCCAGCAGGCGGAACGCGGGGATGATTTCCATCTCCGTGCTGTCGGCCACCGTGACCAGGCAAGGCTCCGCGCGATCATTCACCGCCGCGACCGCCGCAGTGTCATTCGGATCGATCTCCACCACGCCGGATTTCTCGAAAATGATCTCCGGTTTGAAATCACCCATCGAGGCGATCTTGTGAGCGAGCGCGTTCCAGCGCTCCTGGGTGGTGAAGACGCGCACCGTGTTCTCTCCGCCGAGCGCATGGCCCATGATGGTGAGCGGAGAACTGCGACGCCGCTCGTAGGAGAAGGGGTCATAGGAGGGGGTGAACGTGGTTGCTGCGTCTCGCAGCAATGCCCTGCGCTCCAGAAAATCCCCATACACACACCCAACCCATTTCCACTCCCTCAATCCCGCCTTTTTCGGATTATCCAAAACATAAGCCACCTGATTTCTAAGATCCTCGCCATCCCGGATCAGATGATCATAACTTTCCTTTTGCCAGACTGTTCCCTTTTCTCCCGTTCGCTTGTTGATCTCATGGGAGGTGAAACTTTTCCATGAGTGCATCACCGCATCCAATTGCTCTCCCGGCGGGAGCTTGAGCACCGCATGGACGTGATTCGGCATGACGCACCAGGCGAGGAGTTCGTATCGCTTGCCATCGAAATGCGCCATCGCATCGGCGACGATCCGTGCATAAGCTTCTGTATTGAACAAACAGGAGCCGTGGGAGCGGTCCAATTCGGGATCGATGCAGGAAAGCTGGATGTCCGCCAGCGGCTCCTGGTTTTCGCGGAGTGTCCGGCGCATGCTTTCATAGCGTTCCATGGCGGACGTGGGAAGAGAGTCCGCGAGCCGGAAGGTGACCGCATAGGTCGCACCATCCTGCGTCCAGCGCGGGAGGAATGTGGCTTTGGATTTTCTGACCTGATCCCAGTCGATACGGGTGGTGTTGGCGTCTCCGGTTATGGAGTGGCATTGCTGCGAGACGCAGCAACCACTTTGGGAATGGCTGCGTTCGTTGAATGGTTCCACCAACGCCTTGGCCACGGGGATTTCGTGGATGGAATCTTCTGTTAGGGAGACGCGCACGGTATCGCCGATGCCGTCCGCCAGCAGCGAGCCGATGCCGATGGCGCTCTTGATGCGGCCGTCCTCGCCATCGCCGGCTTCGGTGACGCCGAGGTGGATGGGGTAGTTCCAGTCCGGGCCTTCGGCATTGAGGCGGGCGACGAGCAGGCGGTAGGCCTCGATCATCACCTTCGGGTTGCTGGCCTTCATCGAGAAGATGAGCGCGTGATAGTCATGATCGCGGGCGATGCGGGCGAATTCGAGCGCGCTTTCCACCATGCCCAGCGGCGTGTCGCCGTAGCGGTTCATGATACGGTCTGATAGAGAGCCGTGATTGGTGCCGATGCGCATGGCGCGGCCGAGATCCTTGCAGAGCAATACGAGTGGCGTGAACTCCTCGCGGATGCGCTCGAGTTCCTCCTCATACTGCGCGTCGCTGTATTCGCGGATCTCGAACTTTTTCTTGTCCGCGTAGTTGCCCGGATTGACGCGGACTTTTTCCACCCACTTCGCAGCTTCGAGCGCGGCGTCCGGTTTGAAATGAATGTCCGCGACGAGCGGCACCTTGCACCCCGCCGCGTGCACCTCGCGGGCGATGTTTTCCAGATTCGCAGCGTAAACTTTCGTCTGCGCGGTGATGCGGACGATTTCGCAACCGGCCTCCGCCAATCCGAGCACCTCCGCCACGCAGGCCGCCGTGTCGCGGGTGTCCGAGGTGATCATCGATTGCACGCGGATCGGGTTGTTGCCGCCGATGCCGACGTTTCCGACCATCACCTCGCGGGTCATGCGGCGGAAGTAGTGGAGCAGGTCCGGGCAGTAGCTCAGCGGCGTGGGGGAATTCATGGGCAGGCGGGAGATACACGAGAAAGCGCCCGCCGGCAACGATGGCGTGCGGGCAGCCCCGCCCGGATTGACACCCGGATGGCGGCGGGGCATCGTCCGCGCATGGTTTCCGACAAGCCGCAAGCGCTCCCCGGCCCCAGCGTGCCGGTGTTTGCGGTGGCGTGCTGGTTTCTCGGAGCGATGGCCTTCGCGCAGCTATGGGTGGCGGGGATGGCGCTGGCGACGCGGCTGGAGGAGTCCCGCGTGGTGCGGGTGGTGGAAAAGGAAGTGCCCACGCCGGTGGTGGTGAGGGTGCCGGTGGCTGCGGAGGCCGCGCCCCAGCCGTCGATCGTGGCACGGCCGCCGGTGCCGGTCTTGCCGACTCCGGCCGAGCCCGCCGTGGCCGCGGCTTCGTTGGCGATTCCGCAGGTGGCGGACCCGCGTTCCGAGCGGATGGTGCGGGAGGCGCGCGAGGCGCGGGTGGCCGGAGACATGGGCCGGGCCATCGTGAAGCTGGAAGAGGCGCTGGCCGAATCTCCAGAGGATCCAAGCGTGCGCTACGAGATGGGCCTCGTCCACGAGCAGATGGGCGTCTATGACATTGCGGCGGCGCATTATGAAAAAGTCTTCCAACTCGGCACTTCGGGTGCCGGCGCGCTTTACGAAATGGCGGCCGCCAAATTGCGCGATGGCTTCGCACAGCCGGACGCCATGCTCGGCAAGCTATCGCTCGGCCGCGTGCGCATTTTCAACAATCCGAACCACGAGGGCGGTCAGCGCGTGACCCTGACCATCCCGGTGCAGAAGTCCCCGGCGGATGAGATCGAGGTGGAGGAAATCGCGGTCTCCGTGATTTTTTTCAACCGCAGCACCAAGGGGGAAATCATCCAGCTGGAGGACAAATCGTGGGTGACGGAGCAGTGGGTGACGCTGCCCTTCGATTGGGCCGGCGGCGAGGAAAGCCTGCGCATGACCTACACCATCCCGCGCCAGGACACGCAGACCGAGCATTTGTTCGGCAGTCGCACGTATTACGGGCAGGTGGTTTCCCTCACCTACAAGGGCGAGGTTCTCGACGTGCAGGCATGGCCGCGCGACCTGGCGGCGCGGATTCCGAGGCCGCCGGTATCGGCCCCGGGGGATTTGATGCTGCCGGAGTTCCAGAATTCGCTACCGCCGGATTTTGATCCCGAAATGCCGCTGTTGCCTGCGCTGCCGTCCGAATAAGGGTCTCCCGCGCTTTTCTCCTGCCATGTATCCAGCTTCCGATGGCCGCCACCTCGGTGAATACCGGCTCCGGGACTTGGTCTCGGAAAACGCGGTAAGCCGCACCTGGCTGGCCGAGCAGGTCTCCATCTCGCGCCGCGTCCTGGTGGATGAGCTCCGGCCGGAGCGCCTCGATCAAAAGGAGGCGTTTCTCGCGGATGTCCGCGCCAAGGCGGCGGTGGATCATCCATTGATCGGCTCCATCTATGAGGCGGTGGCGGAAACCGAGCGCTGCTTTTGCGCCCGCGAACTGCTGCCCGGCACCGTGCTGGAGGATGCCCGCAAAACCGGCCATCCACTGGTTCCCGCCCGGCTGGCGCATGTGCTCCAACGGCTCGCCGAGACCCAGCTTCACCATGAGGCGGCTGGCCAGGCCACCTTGCCGCCGGGCTTGGAAAACATCCATCTCGACGGGCACGACGTCATCCGCATCGACAATCTGGCCGTCGCCGGTGCCCGTGCCGCCGGGCAGTCCGCGCAGGACATTGCCCGGCTGGGCGAGGCCCTGCTCCCGCTGGTGGCCGCCGACCAGCCCGCCACCAAGCGCCTGCTCACGCTGCTCGCCTGGATGCGTGGCGAGGGGCTGGAAATTCCGCTGAATTGGCAGCAGGTCCACGAACTCTGCGGCCAAATCCAAGCCCAACTCGCCGAGGCGGATTCCGCAACGCCGAGCCAGGCGAGCAAGCCGCCACGGAAAACGGCTCCACGCTGGCTCATCGCGCTTGGCGGCGGCCTTGCCTTGGTCGCGGTGCTCGGGCTGGCACGGCACCTGCGGCCGGACCAAGTGGAGGGTCCGTCACCCGCCCATCATCCGGCTTCGGTTTTAATACCAAACGGTCGGCATAAAACTCCGGATGGCACGGAAGAGGATCTGAAAGCGTTCCGGATCTCCCCGCACGAGGTGACCATCGGCCAGTATGCCGCGTTTCTGGAAATCCTTGAGACGCTCTCCAAAAACGGGCTTGAGCGCAC
>RPOS01000112.1 GCA_003820635.1 Verrucomicrobiaceae bacterium
CGGCATTTCCGGAATGGATCATCGGCCAGGCCTGTGCCAAGGAAGAACTTACGCTGCCCGGCGACAAGATCGCCTGTCCGACCTACACGCTCGACCTGATCGGCTGGCTCGAGGTGCTGGTTTTCGGCCGGCCGGAGGGACCCGCTGCCGGAATCTTTCATTTGTGCAACTCCGATCCCTGCACCTGGCGCGACTGGGGGCAATGCTGCATCGACACGGCGCGCGAGGCGGGCCTGCCGGTGATCGCGCGTGAAATCACGCCGGTTGCCACGGATTCGGTGGCGGCTTTTGTCGCGAAGCGTCCGCTCAACAGCGCCATGGATACAGCGAAGTTCCAGCAGTTGACAGGAATCCAACCCCGGCCATGGCGTGAGGCGACACGTGATCACGTGATGCAAAACATTCCTCGCCCCGGGTAAAACCTTTAAAATCTTCCCCTGCTTCGCGGAAACCTCCAAATCACACCCCATGAACCTCCTTGTCACCGGCGGCGCCGGATTCATCGGCTCCAATCTTGTTCATTACCTGCTCGGCGATGCCGCCCGTGAACTGGGCGTGGAAATCGGCCGGGTTGTCACGCTCGACAAGCTCACCTACGCCGGAAACCGTTCCAGCCTCGTGGAGGCGGAAAAGGATCCGCGGCATGTGTTTGTGCAGGGAGACATCGGCGACAGCGCGCTGGTCGGCTCGCTGCTGCGCGAGCATGGCATCGACGCGGTGATGCATCTGGCCGCGGAGTCGCATGTGGACCGCTCGATCGACAATCCCGAGGAGTTCATCATGACCAACTTCGTGGGAACATACCGTCTGCTGGAGGAGTTCCGGCGCTATGCGGTGGAAACCGGGCGGATGGCGGACCCGGGCCTGCGTTTCCTCCATGTTTCCACCGACGAGGTCTTCGGTTCGCTCGGGCCGGATGATCCGGCGTTTTGCGAGGAAACGCCCTATGCTCCTAACAGCCCCTACAGCGCTTCCAAGGCGGGCAGCGACCACTTGGCGCGGGCCTACCACCACACCTACGGGCTGCCGGTCATCACCACCAACTGCTCCAACAACTACGGGCCCTATCAGTTTCCGGAAAAACTCCTGCCGCTGATGATCCGCAAGACGCTCAAGGGCGAGCCGCTGCCGGTGTATGGCGACGGCACCAACGTGCGGGACTGGCTTTACGTGGAGGACCACTGCCGCGGCCTGGCCATGGCGCTCTTCCGCGGAATCCCCGGGCAAACTTATGTCATTGGCGGCAAGTGCGAGATGCGCAACATCGATGTCGTGCATGCCATCATCGAGACCGTGCGTGAGCTCGCGCCGGACAAGGTGACGAAATCCGCCGACGAACTGATTACTTTTGTCAAAGACCGGCCGGGCCACGATCGTCGCTATGCGATCAATCCCGCGCGCATCGGCAACGAGCTCGGCTGGCAGCCGCGCGAGACCTTCGCCACCGGCCTGCGCCGCACCGTCCAGTGGTATCTCGACCACGACGACTGGATCCGCCAGATCGAGGATGGAACTTACCGCGGAGAACGGCTTGGAACCCTTCAATAAAGCCCTTGAACCATGATAGATGTCGATAAAAGCCACTTGAAACTGCCGCCTGCGGAGCAATCGCTGCGCAAGGGCATCATCCTCGCCGGGGGAACGGGCAGCCGCCTTTTCCCGATGACCCACTCGGTGAGCAAGCAGCTCATCCCGGTCTATGACAAGCCGATGATCTATTATCCGCTCACGGTGCTGATGCTGGCCGGCGTGCGTGAGATTCTTGTGATATCAACTCCGCGGGATCTGCCGGGCTTCGAGCATCTGCTGGGCGACGGCTCGCAGTGGGGCCTGGAAATTTCCTACGCGCCGCAGCCGAAGCCCGAGGGGCTGGCGCAGGCCTTCCTGATCGGTGAGGAGTTTCTGGCAGGTGAGCCCGCCTGCCTGGTTCTGGGCGACAATCTTTTCTACGGCCACGAGCTTGGTGACTCGCTGCTCGCGGCCTCGCGGCGCATGGAGGGTGCCACCGTGTTCGGTTATCACACCAAGGAACCCGAGCAATACGGCGTGGTCGAATTCGATGCCGGGGGCAGGGTGGTTTCGCTGGAGGAAAAACCGGCCAAGCCGAAATCCAACTACGCGGTGCCGGGCATTTATTTTTACGACAGCCATGTCGTGGCGATGGCGAAGAGTCTCCGTCCGTCCGCACGCGGCGAACTGGAGATCACGGACCTCAACCGGCTCTATCTGGAGCGCGGGCAGTTGCGGGTGGAGATCCTCGGCCGCGGCACCACATGGCTCGACACCGGCACGCCCGATTCACTGGCGGATGCCACCCAGTTCGTGCAGGTCATCCAGCAGCGCCAGGGGCTGAAGATCGCCTGCCCCGAGGAAATCGCATTTCTCCAAGGCCGCATCGATCGCGCGAAGCTCGGCGAATCGGTGGCCAAATACGCCGGCACGCCCTATGGCGACTACCTGGCATCACTTTGATGGCTTAGCTTTTGCAACAAACACTCATGGACAGCGAAAACCGATGGCAGGGGCTGCGGGCTGCGGCGCGCGGGCGGCTTGAAACGCGGGACTACACCAAGGACGCGCTGGCACGCAGGATCGCCACCACCGGGGTGGATGTTTCCGAGGCGATGGCCGGCCGCGAGGCGCTGGCGGATGCCTGGATCCCGGGCGTGGAGATTTTCCCGCGGCGCGTGTTCCAACAGAAGGGCAGGGGATACTTCGCAGAACTCACGCGCCTGAGCGAGGGTGTGTTGGACCGCATCGGCCTGGCACCCAGGCAGTGGGCGTCCGCGCTCATGCACCGGGACAGCGCGAAGGGCTTTCACATTCATCCGCCGCACATTCCCGAGGGGGTGCCGGCCGGCAGGTGGTTCCAGGAAAACTTCCTCGAAAACCCCGATGACTTTTCGCGCAGGCCCTATGACCGGGAACAGTGGGATGTCATGTTTTTCCTAACCGGTATCTGCGAAATCATCCTCGTGGACGAGAGGGAGGGATTGACACGCCGGATCATGCGCTTCACGATCTGCGGCGATAGCAGGCCGGGAAATGACAACGCGGCCGTGGTGATTCCGCCGGGAGTCGCCCACGCACTGCGCAACATCGGCAACGAGGATCTGATCATGGTCTATGGCACAAGCACCACCTTCAACCCGCACTGGGAAGGCCGCATCGAAAGCGGCGTCGAGGCCGCGCCGCTGCCTGCCGACTGGTCCGCCTATCTGAACGACGCTGACAAGTGACTCATTTCAAGCCACAGGAATTTCTCAGGAAACCATCAACCGAAAACCAAACGATGAAAACGACAACGATGAATGAAAAGACCGGCGGCCACCATGGCCATGCGAAGACCGCGGGAACCTGGCTCAGACAGCACCTTGCCTCCGCGATGGCTTGTCTTTTTGTGGCGGCGGGCCTGTTCGCATCCATGGGCTGCCAGACCACGGAGCCGCCGTTGCAGATTCCATCGGAGGCTGCCTCTTCCCGGCCCAGCGGCACCCTTGCCGCGGGGGATGTGGTCATCGTCACGTTTTCCGGAGCGCCGGAACTCAACACCAAGCAGAAGATCCAAGCCAACGGCAAGGTCAGCCTGCCGACCATTGGCGATGTCAGCGCCGCGGGCCGCTCGGTCACCAGTTTGCAGTCGCAGCTGACCTCGATGTATCAACCCCACCTGCAGGATCCCAACGTGATCGTCTCGCTTGAGAGCGCGGCGGCCGGCGTCTATGTCTCGGGCGAGGTGCTCCGTCCCGGGAAAATCCCGCTCGACCGTCCGATGACCGCGCTGGAGGCGGTGATGGAGGCGGGCGGCTTCACCAAGTTCGCCAATCCGAAACAGGTGATCGTGGTGCGCAATGAAAAGGGCAGGAACCAGCGCTATGTGCTCAACATGAACGACGCCCTCAGCGGCGCGGACAGCAGCGCGTTCTACGTCCGGCCGTTTGACGTCATTTACGTCAGGCAAAGCGCCTGGTGAGAAATCCGGTCATCCGGTGATGTGCAAGAGGCGGCTTCGGCCGCCTCTTTTCGTTGGTGGGGAGCTGACGATCCGGGATGGACATGCGGGCCGGTTTTTTCATGCTCCGCGGCATGCCTGCCGTCCATGTCGATCTCGCCGAGCGCTCCTATGATGTCATCGTCGATGCCGGGATTCTCGGCAAGGCAGGCGCATTCATCAGCCAGGCCGGGCTCGCGGGCCGCCGCGCGGCGGTCATCAGCGATGAAACGGTGGCCCGCCTGCATGGTGCGGCGTTGATGGCATCGCTGGAAGCCGCGGGTTTCCGCCCCACGCTCCACACGGTGCCCGCCGGCGAGGCCTCCAAGTCGATGAGCCACGCGGAGGATCTCTGCCGCGGGATGATCCGCGCCGGGCACGACCGCAAGTCGATGGTCGTCGCGCTCGGCGGCGGCGTGGTGGGCGACCTAGCGGGCTTCGTCGCGGCGGTGTTCTTCCGCGGCCTGCCCTTCGTGCAGATCCCCACGACGATTGTCTCGCAGGTTGATTCCTCGGTCGGCGGCAAGACGGGCGTGAACGTGGCGGAGGGGAAAAATCTGTTAGGTTGCTTCCATCAGCCGCGGCTGGTGCTGGTGGATCCGGAAACGCTGCGCACGCTGCCGGACCGCGAGTTTCACGAAGGTTTCGCGGAAGCGATCAAGCACGCGGCCATCCGTGATGCGGCGATGCTCGATGATCTGGCCGCGCTGGATCCCGCCAGCCGCGAGGTGCCGGCGGAGTTGATCGCCCGCAACATCGCCATCAAGGCGCGGGTGGTGGAGGCGGACGAGCACGAGACGCTCGGCATCCGCGCGCTGCTCAACTTCGGCCACACCATCGGCCACGGCATCGAGGCCGCCGTGCCCTACGGCCAACTGCTCCACGGCGAGGCCATCGCGCTGGGGATGAAGGCGGCGCTGTTTCTATCAGAACGCCATGCGGGACTCGCGCCGGAGGTTTCCGCCAGGATCATCGGCTTGTTGGAAAAGTTCCGCCTGCCGCGGGTGCTGCCGGATGGCATCACCACGGAGGCCGTGATGGAAAAGCTCGCCCGCGACAAGAAATTCTCAGCCGGGGCCATCCGCTTCGTGGTGCTGGACACCGCCGGCAGCGCGCGGGTGACGGACACGGTCAGCACCGGAGATCTGCGCGAGGCGATCGAGTGGCTGCGGGAGTGAGAAATGATTTCCCCGAGAAAATCCGTGCGACGCACGGTGGAATTCGCGTAAATGACCGCGGCGCGGAAAAACCACCGCGCTTCAGCCCGTTTTCCCGCAATGTCCTCCGCATCCGTCCAGTTTCTCCACAAGGACCGCATCCCGGCCACCGGCGCGCTGGTCATCCCCGGCCGCTTGAACTTCGAGCAGCTGCTCCAACTCGAAAAACTCTTCGCCGGGCGAAAAGTCACCTGGCTCGTTGAGGAGCACTCGCATTACGACCCTGCGATGCGGGGTTATCTCGAAAAATCCGGCTCCGGCGCGATGTTTTCCGCGGCCGACGCGGCACCGGAAGCCGCCGGCGGGCAGCTCAAGCCCTATTTGGCCGATGGCGGTGTGCTCATTTACGTCCCCGGCCGTGCGGCAGCGCGCAACGCCACCGCCTGCCACATTCCCTCGGCGCATCTCAAGGCGATGTGCGCCTTCGGGCTGCCGGTGCTGGCCGTCGCCATCGACTGTCCGCGCGAGTCCGGTCTATCCGTCGAGGGCCGCTCGGCGCTGCCGCTGTCCGTGTTCGCATTTGCCAAGCCCATCGCAGAGGGCAAGGCGGGCGTGGCGGTCTATCAGCAGGCGCTGTGGGAAGCGGCGGAGGATGCCTATCGCTCGCGGAGTTTGTTCAATGGCTCGCTGGCCATGACGTTGCTGGCGGGCCTGCGCAAACACGGCGCGAAACACCGCATTCTCGATGGCTCGGACGATTCGGAGCTGCCCTACGACCGCATCCTCGCCGCGGCGCTGGCGTTTTCCAAATTCATCCGCGAGGAGACCGACCAACCGCGGGTGGCCATCGTGCTGCCGCCGGGCAAGGGCGGGCTCATCGCCAATCTCGCCGTGATGTTTGCCGGGAAAACCCCGGTGAACCTCAACTTCACCGCCGGCCCCGAGGCCATCCGCTCGTGCATCCGCCAGGCCGGCGTGGACCGCTTCATCACCGCGGATCCGTTTGTTAGAAAAGTCTCCACCTTTCCCTGGCCGCCTAACAGGGACCTCATCCTCATCGAGCGCGTCCTGCCCACGCTCAAAAAGAAAATCATCACCTGGGGCATTCTTTCCAAACTGCTGCCCGCCACCGTGCTCGGCGCCATCCTCGGCCTCAACAAGCGCCGCGGCGATGACGAGGCCGCGCTTTTGTTCACTTCCGGTTCCTCCGGCGAGCCGAAGGGCGTGGTGCTCAGCCACCGCAACGTGCTGGCCAACGTCACCCAGTTCGGCTCGCGGCTCGACCTGCCGGACGGCTCCGCCATCCTCGGCTGCCTGCCGCTTTTCCACTCCTTCGGCTGCACCGTCACGCTCTGGTATCCGGTGATCGAGGGCGTCAACCTCGTCACCTATCCCAGCCCGCTGGAAACCAAGCGCCTCGCCGAGCTCATCGCCCTTCATCAGGTGAACGTGCTGCTCTCCACGCCCACCTTCCTTCGCGGCTACATGAAGCGCATCGACTCCGCCCAACTCGCCTCGCTCAAGCTCGTGGTCACCGGTGCGGAGAAACTCCCACAGTCGCTCGCCAACGCTTTCGAGGAGAAATTCGGCATCCGTCCGCAGGAAGGCTACGGCCTCACGGAAACCTCGCCCGCCACCAACGTCAACCTGCCCGACCCCGCGCCGGAAACCGACGCCGTCGTCCTGCCCTCGTCGCGCCACGGCTCCGTCGGCCAGATGCTGCCCGGTCTCGCTGTCCGCATCACCGATCCCGCGACGGACCGCGAGGTGCCCATCGATCATCAGGGCATCATCTGGTTCAAGGGCTCCAACGTCTTCCCGGGTTATCTCAACGATCCGAAAAAATCCGCCGAGGTTCTCAAGGACGGCTGGTTCCGCACCGGCGACGTGGGCCGCGTGGATGCCGACGGCTTCCTTTACATCGAAGGCCGCATCTCGCGTTTCTCCAAAATCGCCGGCGAGATGGTCCCTCACGAAACCGTCGAAGCCGCCGTCAACAAAGTGCTCGGTCTCGATGGCGAGTCCGAGCGCCGCATCGCCATCGTCGGCGTGCCCGACGAACAAAAGGGCGAGGCCATCGTCCTGCTCTCCACCATCGCCGGCCCCGCGCTCGAACAGGAATGCATCGATCTGCGCTACAAGTTGCTCGACGAGGGCCTGTCCTCGCTCTGGTGCCCCAAGCACATCATCCCCGTCACGGAAATCCCGGTCCTCGCCTCCGGCAAGCTCGACATCAAGGGCTGCGAGTCGCTGGTGAGGAGAGGGTGATTCACTTCCTCAACGCTGCGGCGATCATCGCGAAGTGCCGGTCTTTTTCCAGAAGCTCCACGCCATGGCGGCGGGCGCAGGCGTGCACCAGCACATCGCCAAACGGCACATTCGCGCCAGACCGCAGGCAGATCCGCGCAGTTCTTGCCGCCTCCTGCCAGCACGCCGCATCGCATTCCAGCCACACGCACAAGCTTCTGGTCACCTCCAGCCTTGCCTCCTCTCTTTTGCCGCGAATTCCCTGATACAGCTCCATCCACACAGGTTCGGTCATGGCTGCCAATCCGGAGCTGATCAGCCCCTCAACTCTCGCGATGATGTCCGGACTGCCGCCGACCCTACCGGCTTCCACCCACGCTGAGCTGTCAACCAACACAAGATCTTTCATTTCTTGGAGTGACTGAGGGCTTCTTTTTCCCGCCGTGCGATCTCCTCCATGTCCCCGGCTTCGATCTCATCGTTGGTTGCCATGTCCCAAGTCCCGAAACTCGCCACCACTTCCTTAACCAGTTGTTGGCGGTTGAAGGCCTCAATCGCCTTCACCACCGCCTCTCGTTTGGTCTTCGCTCCGGTGAAACGCATGGCATCCGCCAAGGCCTGATCGGGAATATCAATCGTCGTTTTCATGGAATCCAAAATAGCCGGATTCCGGAATCCATCAAGCGGCAAACCACAACAAAAGCGTGACAGCCGGGCCTCTCGGACGTTTCGTCGGTCTTGCCATGGCGCTGGAACCTCTCAAAGACGGCATTCGTTCCGAAGTCCGGATCGATTTCTACGGCAACGTCCACAAGCGGCTGCGCGGGACGGATGCGGACAAACGCTACGCCACCGAAGTGGCCGTGCTCAAGGTGCTCGAAGAACGCGGCTGCCCCTACGTGCCGCGTCTGCTGGAGGAACATCCGGAGGAGCTTTATTTCGTCTCCACCAACTGCGGCAAGATTGCCAACCAAATTTCCAAGGAAAAATCCGACAAACTGTTTGCCAAACTCGAAAAAGAATACGGCATCCGCCACCTCGATGCCGAGCCGCGCAATATCACCTACAACGACAAGCTCGGCTGCTTCTGCATCATCGACTTTGAGCTCGCCGAGATCCTGCCGCCGCCGCCGGACCTGGTGATGCCGCCACCCGCAGCCGAACCCGAAGATTAACCCACTCTCCGTGTCGAATTCTCCGATGCTCCACTGGGCGGCACTCACACACAGCGGTTCGCGCAAACCGCGCAATGACGATTCACTCATCGCCTTTGCCTCGGGGCCCAATGGCGCGCAAAACCTGGAGCTGGCCGGCAGCCACTCGTTGGAAAAACACGACCTCGTCTTCGCCGTTTCCGACGGCATGGGCGGCGGCAATGCCGGCGACCTCGCCTCCTCGCTGCTGCTCACGAAGATGGCGGAAATCATCCCCGAGACCTTCAAGATCGCCGCCTCGGGATTTTTCCCGGATTGCCTCGACCATCTCACCGAAGCCATCCGCTCGGTGCACGAGCACATCAACGCGGCCGCCGCTTGCGAGCAAACGCGCGGCATGGCCGCCACCCTCGCGCTCGTCTGGTTCACCCCGGAAAACCTCTACATCGCCAACGTCGGCGACTCGCGCATCTACCTCTCGCGCGGTGGAAAACTCGAACAACTCAGTCGCGACCACACCTCCGCCTGGGGCCAGTGGAAACGCGGTGAAATCCCGGAAATCCAATACCGCTGCCACCCGCGCCGCTCGGCGCTCTACGAAGTGATCGGCGGTGGCCACCAGAACGTCTGCCCGCACTTCGCGGTCGTGCCCTTCCAGCCCGGCGATCGTTTCCTGATCTGCTCGGACGGCCTTATCGACGGCGTCTGGGAGCGCCACATCTCCGAGGCGCTCGCCGCTCCGGTGGAGCCCGGCGCAACCGCCGCAAAACTCCTCAAACGCGCCATCGACAACTCCGGCATCGACGACACCACCCTCATCGTGGTGGAGGTCCTCAGTGCTGGCGATGATACCGCGTGATTGGATTGCCATGAAACCACAGCACCACCTCATCCGTGAGGTAAACCGCTGCAGCTGCCCGGCTCAGGCGCGAAACTCGGAAGGCGTGAAAGGCACCGGGCCGCATCCGCTGCACAAGGATCCCGTCCATTTGGATGCCACGGTGATTCCGGAAAAAGTCCGCCGTTTTCTGGATCAGCGGGATCCTGCCAAGCCCCTCAATCTCTCCATCAGCTTCAAGGCCCCGCACAGCCCGCTCGGCGGCTTTGATCCCAAGTTCGCCAAACGCTTCCTCGGCCAGAAAATGCCGGTCGCGACGTCCGCCAATCCAGCGGAGGCCGCGCGCCAGCCGCACTTTCTCCGTGAGTCGCTGGAAAACCCGCGCGGCTGGCGCCTTGTCCACGATCAGGAACCCGAGGGCGAATTGCACAAGCTGTTGCGCGATTACTTCCGCCTGGTGGAGGGCATGGACGAGGC
>RPOS01000113.1 GCA_003820635.1 Verrucomicrobiaceae bacterium
GTCCTGAAGATCGCGTGTGGCGGTGGCTTTGGAGGCGCGGGTGAGGGCGATGTATTTGCGGGCGTTCATGCCGCCGGTGAATCCGTCAGGCCCGGCTTCGAGCATGCGCTGGATCACCTTGAACTGGCGCACGTTCAACGAGTCGCGATGAAGATCCATGAAACGCGTCTTGCTCACGATGAAGGCGATCTGTTGTTCCGATTCGAGAAACGCCCGCCTGACGGTTTCGACGAAGTAAACCAGCCAGCCGGTGATTTCGTTAGAGCGCTGGGCGGATTCGAGCGCGTCGTAGTAGGAGCTGCGCCGCGCCTCGATGCTGCGCGAGAGGCTGATGGGGACCGGATGGCCCATGCCTTGGGAAAGAGCCTTTTCCGAAATAGCGCGGCCGATGCGGCCATTGCCGTCCTCGAAAGGATGGATGCTTTCGAAATACAAGTGGGCAATGGCCGAGCGCACCGCCGCGTGCTTGAGCGGCGCGCGGCCGCCCGGCGAGGTGTCATTGAACCATGTGATGAAGCGCTCCATTTCACCGGGCACTTCTGTGGCGGGCGGTGCTTCGAAGTGGACCGTGGGCCGGTGCATGAGACCGGATACGACTTGCATGGGATCGCCGCTTGAGCGCCACGCTCCCGTGCGGATGCCGGTGGCTCTGCGCATCAGCATCTGGTGCCAGGAAAAGAGAACCGTTTCACTGATAGGCTCGGCGAAGGTGCGGCGAACGGTGGCCATGAGTTCGCCCGCGCCGTCGGCCATTGGGTTGCGGACGGGTTCCGGCGTGCGGTTCAGGCCAAGGTGGTTACGGATGGAGGAAACCACATCCGGGCGCTGCAGAATTTCACCCTCGATGGCGGAGGACTGCATGGCTTCGGCAATCATGAGATCCAGCACGGTTTCGGTTTCAAGCCCCGGAGGCAGCCCGGCCAGCAAGCCGCCAACCTTGCCCGCATGCCCGGCGATGGCCAGCAAGGCGTCCTCCACTGGTGAAAGATCAAACCGGAAGTCCGGCCAGTCCGGTTGCTGCCAATTGTAGGTCATGAGCCGATTAAAGCACCTAATCGGCTCATGAAAAGCCATTTTATGAGCCGATTAGGCTGCATAATCGGCTCACGGTCCCTGCGGTCACGGGTTTCCGTGGTTGCTGATGGCTCCGGCATGCGGTGAGATGCAGCGGTGATCTCCCCGCTCGACCGCAAGCTGCTGCGCGACCTTTCCCGGATGAAGGGCCAGGTGGTGGCGGTGAGTGTGGTGATGGCCTGCGGGCTGGCGATGATGATCATGACGCGCAGCCTGATCCTCACGCTCGAATCGACGCGCTCGGCCTACTACCAGCAATATGCCTTCGCGGATCTGTTCGCGAATTTGAAACGCGCGCCGCTCTCTGCCGCGGACCGACTCAAGACCCTGCCGGGCGTGGCCACGGTGGAAACGCGCGTGGTGGTGGATGTCACGCTCGACCTACCCGGACTCACGGAACCGGCGATCGGCCACATCGTTTCACTGCCGGAGGACGGCGGAGCGGCGAAGCTGAACCGGGTTTTCCTGCGCAAGGGCCGGTTTCCCCGTCCGGACGAGCGGCGCGAGGTGGTGCTGGGCGAGGCCTTCGCCGAGGCCAACAGCCTGCAACCCGGCGACTCACTGGTGGCGGTGATCAACGGCCGCCGGGAAACGCTGCGCATCTGCGGCATCGGCCTCTCACCGGAGTTCGTGTTCGAGGCGCGCGCCGGGGAAACCCTGCCGGATCACAAGCGCTTCAGTGTGATGTGGATGAATTACCGCGCGCTGGCCGTGGCTTACAACATGGACGGCGCTTTCAATGACATCTGCATCGACCTCGCGCCGGGTGCCAGCGCCGAACCGGTGATCGAGGAAATCGACCGGCTGCTCGCCACTTACGGCGCCGGCGGCGCGTTCACCCGCCGGGACCACCCGAGCGCGCAGCGCCTCGATGACGAGCTGCGCGTGCTGCGATCGCTGTCCGTCGCCTATCCGCTGGTTTTCCTGAGCGTGGCCGCCTTCATGGTGAATGCGGTGCTCTCGCGCATCGTTCGCTTGCAGCGCGAGCAGATCGCGCAGTTGAAAGCGCTCGGCTACTCGTCGAGCCAGGTCGGCGTGCACTATCTCAAGTTCGTGCTGGTGATCGGCACGCTCGGCACGCTCATCGGCGGCATCGGCGGGAGCTGGCTGGGCACGGGGCTGGTGGACCTTTACACCCAGTTCTTCCGCTTTCCCTCACTGCGTTTCACGCTGGACTACAGCGCGCTGGGGCTGGCGCTGCTGGTCAGCCTGGGTGCTTCGGTGCTGGGCGTGCTGACCGTCGTCTGGCAGGCGGTGAAACTGCCGCCCGCCGAGGCGATGCGGCCGGAGCCACCGGCGGATTTCAAGCCCTCGCTCTTCGAGCGCATCGGCCTGACAAACCTCTTCAGCCCGGCTTTCCGGATGGCGCTGCGCAATATCGAGCGCCGTCCGTGGCAGGCCACCTTCACCTGCTGCGGCCTCGCGCTGGCCACCGGCCTGATGGTCCTGCCCGGCGCGATGAGCGACAGCATCGACCACCTGCTCACCTTCCAGTGGAACAGCGCCCAGCGCCACGACGTGGCTGTTTTTCTAACAGAACCCGCCTCTGGAAAAGGTTATCATGATCTGGAGCACCTGCCGGGCGTGATCCGCGCGGAACCGGTGCGCAGCGTGCCCGCGCGGCTCAAGTTCGGCCACCGCCAGCGCAAGCTCTCGGTCACCGGCATTCCCAAGGGCGCGGACCTGAACCGCCTGCTGGATGAAAACGAGCGCCCGATCCTGATGCCGGAGGAAGGCCTGCTGATGTCCGAGAAACTCGCGGAAATCCTCGGCGCGCGCATCGGTGACGAGGTGCGCGTGGAGGTGCTCGACGGCCGCCGCGCCACGGTGGACGTGCCGATCCGCGGGCTGGTCACCGATTTCGCCGGCGTGGCCGCCTACATGGACATCAACGCGCTGCGGCGCATCCTCAAGGAGGGCGACACCGTCAACGGTGCCTACCTGGCCGTGGACCACAAGCATTGGGACCGCTTCATGCGCGAGGTGAAGGACACGCCACGCGCCGCGTTTGTGATGGTGAAACGCGACCAGCTCGCCGCCTTCCGCGAGACCACCGGCAACAGCATCGGCATCATCCGCAAGCTCTACTTCGCGCTCGCCACCATCGTCGCCTTCGGTGTGGTTTACAACAGCGCGCGCATCGCTCTATCAGAACGCAGCCGAGAGCTGGCCACGCTGCGCGTCGTCGGCTTCAGCGTGCCGGAGGTGCGCGCCGTGCTGGTGGGCGAGCTCACCGTGCTGGTGCTGTTGGCCCTGCCCGCCGGCCTGCTTTTCGGCCGCAGCCTGGCGCTGCTCATCATGACCAGCTTCCGCACCGAGACGGTGCGCCTGCCGATCCTCATCAACCACTCGACTTATGCCATCGCCGTGGTGGTGGTGCTCACCGCCGCCATCTGCTCGTTCGCGCTTGTCTCCCGCATGCTGGCCAAACTTGATCTGGTGGGCGTCTTGAAAGCGCGGGATTGACAGCGGCGGCGGATCTGCGGGGACTTTGTCCGCATTGCCATGAATTTGGCATACCCAATTCGCGATCCGCACCGTAAAGTCCCGCCCATGCCCGAGCCCGATCCACGCTTCAATGAGTTCGTCATCCTGCAGGCCCAGAATGCCGGCCTGTTTCTAGGCCAGATCCCCGACCCCCGCAGCGGCCAGAAGAGCGTGAACCTGCGCGCCGCCAGATCCGTGATCGATTCCCTCGAAATGCTGGCTTCCAAAACCCGCGGCAATCTCACAGATTCCGAAGCGAAACTCCTCACCGCCGCCATCCAGAACCTCCAACCCCTCTACCAAGCCGCCGCCGCGAAATAACGCCCACATCCGTTCTCTTTTCTTGTGTCTTGCGTCTTGTGGTCTTCCGTCTTCCACCCATGTCCTTCGAACCCTTCAACATCGGCAACGTCCCCGTCGGCGGCCCCGTGCCGTTCTTCATCCTCGGCCCCTGCGCGCTGGAATCCGAGTCCTTTGCCTGGGAAATGGCCCGCTCGCTCAAGGAAATCGCCGAGCGCACCGGCATCCATTTCCTGTTCAAGGCCTCGTTCGACAAGGCGAACCGCACGTCCGTGGATTCCTTCCGCGGTCCCGGCATTCATGAGGGCTGCCGTATCCTCGGGGAAATCGCCAAGGAACTGGAAATCCCCGTCACCACGGACATCCACACCGCCGAGCAGGCGGACATCGCCGCCGAGCACATCGACCTGCTCCAGATACCGTCCTTCCTCTGCCGCCAGACGGACCTGCTGGAAGCCGCCGCCAAGACCGGCCGCGCCGTGAACGTGAAAAAAGGCCAGTTCCTCGCACCGTGGGACACCGTGAACATCGCCGGCAAAATGCGCGCCTTCGGTTGCGAGCGCTTCCTCATCACCGAGCGCGGTACCACTTTCGGCTACAACAACCTCGTCGCCGACATGCGCTCGCTCTACTGGATCCGCAAGGAGGGCCTGCCCATCGTTTTCGACGCCACCCACTCCGTCCAGCGCCCCGGCGGCCTCGGCGGCACCACCGGCGGCGATGGCGAGCTTGCGCCCGTCCTCGCCCGCGCCGCCATCGCCACCGGCGTGGACGGCCTGTTCATGGAAGTCCACTCGGATCCCGCCAACGCGCTGTCCGACGGGCCGAACCAGATCCCGCTCGAATTCATCGAGGACCTGCTCATCAAGCTCATCGCCATCCACCACGCGTCCCACTGAGGCACCACCCGCCCCGCCCGTTTTTTGAGAGCCATTCTCCCAGCCCTGATCCTGCTCGCTCCCGCCCTGCACGCGGCGGGCAAGGATGCTGCAGCCCCGGAACCGGAGAAAAAGAAATCCGTCATCTCGCTGCTCCCCAATGGCAGCCAACTGGACGGCGTGATGCTCCCGCGCTATGACGAAAACCAGCAACTCTCCAGCGTGTTGAAATCCAGGAGCATGACCCTCGTCACCGATGAAATCATCACCGGTGAGGACGTCACCATCGGTTTCTTCAATCCGGACGGCAGCCAGCGCGGCCGCGTGGACCTTCTCAAGGCCATCTTCAATCACGCCAAGGGCCTGTTGGAAGCGCGGGAAAATGTCACCATTTCCAGCGACCGGATCCACGCCACCGGCAGCGGGCTGATCTTTGCCTTCGAGCAGGGCGAAGGTTTCCTGAAAGGACCTGCCGTCACGCGAATCGAAAGCGCCACCGAAACCACCATGAACTCCCGCAACTCCCCGCGCCGCGCCGCCGCGGTTTCCATGCTGGCTTCGGCCACCCTGATCGCTGCGCCGCCCGCCAACCTCCAGCCGGAGGAAAAAGCCGCCATCCAGGCTGATGCCACTGCCGCCGCACCCGTGCATGCCTCCGCCAGCCGTGAGGCGAAAGAGAGCCTGCGCGCGGAGCTCGATGCCTCGGCTGCCGCCACCGCCGCCGCCACCGCGTTTCTGAAACAAGCGGAACTCGCCTCCGGCGAAACCGGGGCCGTGCCGCCGCCCGCCGCCCCGCTGGAGGTGAGCCCCGGGCCCGCCGACACCCTCATCACCTGCGATGGCGGCATGTATTTCGACTCGGATGCGGGCATTTTCGTCTATCTCAAGAACGTCCGCGTGGCCGATCCCCGTTTCACGCTTTCCGGGGCGAACGAGTTGAAGATTTTCCTCGGCAAGAAACCGGAGAAAGCTCCTGAAAAACCCGCCGATGCCAAAAAACCAAGCATGGGCCTTGGGGCGAAATTCGGCGATGTCGAGCGCATCGTGGCCACCGGCGCGGTGCGCATCCTGCAGAAGGAACCCGAGGCCGGCAAACAACCGGTCGAGGCCAGCGGCGCGATTTTCACCTACCACACCGGCACCGGCGAGATCGTCCTCACCGGCGGCTATCCGTGGGTCAGGCAAGGCACTTCCTTCATGCGCGCCAAGGAGCCTAACCTCAGCCTGCGCATCCAGAAATCCGGCTCCTTCGTCACCGAGGGCAACTGGGACATGGGCGGCGTGCTCGAACAAAAACGCTGATTTTCATATGCACGATCCCGGTTCCACCGTCCACCACACCGAAACCGCCGTCCTCTTCGCCAGCGGCCTGCGCAAGACCTACGGCGGCCGCGCCGTGGTGGATGGCGTTTCCATGACCGTCCAGCCGCGCGAGATCGTCGGTCTGTTAGGCCCCAACGGCGCCGGCAAGACCACCTCGTTCTACATGATCGCCGGCCTCGTCCCGGCGGATGCCGGCTCGGTGTGCTTCTTCGGTCATGACATCTCCAAGCTGCCGATGCACCGCCGCGCCCGCCTCGGTCTCGGCTACCTGCCGCAGGAGGAATCCGTCTTCCGCAAGCTCTCGGTGCTCGATAATCTGTTAGCCATCCTGGAAACCCGGCCCCACCTCAGCCGTGCGGACCGCCTCGACCGCGCCCACGACCTGATGCGCCGCTTCGGCATCACCAAGCTCGCCAAGTCCCTGGCCATCACCCTTTCCGGTGGTGAGAAGCGCCGCCTCGCCATCGCCCGCTCGCTTTGCTCCGATCCGAAGCTGCTCATGCTCGACGAGCCCTTCGCCGGCATCGATCCCATCGCCGTGGAAGACATCCAGCGCATCGTGCGCGAGCTGCGCGAGCGCGACGGCCTGGCCATCCTCATCACCGACCATTCGGTGAGAGAAACCCTCACCATCACGGACCGCGCCTTCCTCATCCACGACGGCCGCGTCATCCTCGAGGGAGCCTCCGACGAGCTCGTCAACGACCCCATCGCCCGCAAGCACTACCTCGGCGATGATTTCCGCATGTGATTCCGGCAGCAGCGCCTGAGAGCGCGCGGTTTCCTTTCAGGCTAGCTGGCGTTGGATCTTTTTCATCGGCCATGCAGCGGCGCGGGTTTTTCAAAAAACCCATGTGCCCCGGCTCGTGAAATAACGTTTGTGGTGGGCCCGGAATCGCATCTTTTCAAATCGTTCAAAAATATTTCAAAAATTTACTTGTAAGGAAGTCCGTAATTTCTTATTTCTAAAAAAGTCAACCGCCCGCGAGGGCTTTGGCCTCACCCTAGACGACTACTGCTGTTCCACACCAACCCGATCCAAACGACCAACGTATCCTTTGAATCAAAAAAATTCCACCTGAAGCGCGCGTCCCTTGTTGCGTTTCAGGCAGCCTGAAGCGGGATCTGTCCCGAAATGGCATGGTCCACCGGAACTCACCCCTCCGGCCCGTGCCATAAATCCCGGATCAGGCTGTCCGTCTCCTGGAAACGTCCCATTTCCAGGGTCCCGGCGGGAGGAGTTGCTTCCACTGCTCACCCTTACAACCAGCCATGAAAACCAGCCGCTTGGCCGTTACGGCCAACTTGTGCGGAGCGACGCACCCTTGTGCCTCCGTATCCACACGTCCCGCACCAGCCGGACGCAATTTCAGCCATCTCGCCGCCATCCTGTGCCTGGCGCTGATCGGCCAAACCGCCACCGCCGCATCGGTGGATCTGGTGTGGAATCCGAATCCGGAGACCGACATCGCCGGCTACAAGCTGAGCTACGGCACCAGCCCGGGAGCCTACTCCAACACCATCTCCACCGGAACGGCCACCACCACCACCGTGAGCGGGCTGAATGAAGGCCAGACCTATTACTTCGTGGTCAAGGCCGTCAACACGGCGGGCTTGGAAAGCGCGCCTTCCACCGAGATTGCCCATCTGGTGCCACTGCCGCCAAACACCGCGCCTGTGGCTGCCAACCAGTCCGTGAACACCAATGAGGATCAGGCCGTGGCGATCCGCCTGGCCGCCAGTGATGCGCAGGGCGATGCGCTCAGCTACCGCCTCGTCACCGGCCCGTCCATGGGCACGCTTTCCGGCACCGCGCCAAATCTGACCTACACGCCCGCTGCCGATGTGAATGGCGGCGACTCGTTCACCTTCGTGGTCAATGACGGCAAGGCGGATTCCAGTACCGCCACCGTTTCCATCAATGTCGCCGCGGTCAATGATGCGCCGGTGGCTGCCGCCCAACGGGTCTCCACGCTCGAGGACAAAGCCGTGGGCATCCTGCTTTCCGCCAGCGACAAGGATGGCGATGCGCTCAGCTACCGCCTCGTCAGCGGCCCGGCCATGGGCACGCTTTCCGGCACCGCGCCAAACCTGATCTACACGCCCAGGGCCGATGTGAATGGCTCGGATTCCTTCAGCTTCCTGGTAAGCGACGGCAAGACGAGTTCCAACACCGCCACCGTTTCCATCAGCATCACCACGGTCAATGATGCGCCGGTGGCCGCCGCCCAAATGGTCGCCGCCACTGCGGGCTCACCGGTGAGCCTCGTCCTTTCCGCCAGCGACAAGGAGGGCGATCCGCTCAGCTTCATCATCATCAGCGCGCCAATGATGGGCAAACTCAGCGGCACCCCGCCGAATCTGACCTACACCCCGAATGCAACTGCCAGCGGCTCGGACTCTTTCACTTTCCGGGCCAGCGACGGCAAGGCGAGCTCCAACATCGCCACCGTTTCCATCAGCATCACGGCAGCCGTGAAACCCGACAACAAGGCTCCCGTTTTCCAAGCCGATTTCATCACCCGCGCCGATGGCAAAACGAACGAAACCTATACCGCGGAATCGCTCGCCGGATCCGCCGTCGATCCCGACAGTGATGCGGTCAGCTATTCGAAAGCCGCGGGCCCCGATTGGCTGACTGTCTCTCCCGACGGTAAAATTTCCGGCACGCCTCCCGCCGGAGCGGAGGGCCTGAATTCATTCACGATCCGCGCCGCCGATCCGGGTGGAGCCTTCGATGAAGCCGTGCTTGAGATCACGATTCTTGCGACCGAACTGCCACTGCCATGGAGTCTTGGACGGATCGGCACCGTGTCTGAGCAGGCAGCAGCCTGGGGCGAAGTGTCAGCTTTGAAGATCAAAAGCTCGGGTTCTCTCTCCGGCTCGACCGATGATGCCCTCTTCATCTGGCAGACCCTCAGCGGCGATGGCGAAATCATCGCTAAAATCAGCACGCTTGAAAACGCCAGCAGCCTCTCGCTGATTGGCCTGGAGATCCGGGAGTCACTGGCACAGAACTCGAAGCACGTCTTCATCGGCACCGATGGCAATGGATCGCTCCGTTTCATCCGCCGCAGCAAAAATGGCAGTTCGACATCCCTCTCCAATGTTGGCACCGGCATGCCGCCCAATCTCTGGCTCCGTCTTGTCCGCAGTGGTTCCACCGTCTCCGCCTTCAGCAGTGTGGACGGCTCCGGGTGGAAAAGGATCGGCAGAACGACTGTCTCGCCAAGTGGTTCCAGCTACATCGGCATGATGGTATGCGGTGGAGGAGACAATCTCAGCACCGGTGTCTTTGAGGACGTGACCGTCAAACCCTGAGTTGCGATGCGCTTTGAACAGCCGCGCGGCGGAGAGGACCACCTCCCGCCGCGCGGTTTTTTCGTTGTGGATACCGCGAGCCCGTCCGCGGGGCTTGTCAAAACCGGTTGCTTGGCGAAACTGCGCCAGCCCCAGAATCCTGCATGCAATTTCTCGGAATCGAAATCGGCCACGGCGGCACGCGCGCGGTGGTTCTCGACCTCGAAACCGCCGCCATCCGCGCGGAGGCATGGGTTCCGCATGACTGGATCGAAGGCCTGCCCGCCGGCTACCGGGAGCAGAACCCGGCGCAATGGCTCGATGCCGTGGACCGCGCCGTGCGCCAGTGCCTCGGCGCTTCCGGTGCCCGCAAGGACGAAGTGGCCGCCATCGGCGTGGCCGGTCCGCTGCGCGGGCTTGTTTTGTTAGACGAGGCCAACCGCATCGTCCGCCCGGCGAAACTGGCCGGAGACATCTCAGTGAAACGCCAGGCGGATGAA
>RPOS01000114.1 GCA_003820635.1 Verrucomicrobiaceae bacterium
ATGCGGATGATGGGCTCGGTGAGATTGAACTCCCGTTGGACCGCTGCGATCACCTCCAGGACGGGGGATTGGACCGCGAGGCTTGGCGCGCCCTCAAGCAACTCGTGCACCGTGGAGCTGACCATTTTCAAGGGCTGACGAATGAAGATGATACAAGTAAACAGCACCATCGCGGGGTCGATGAAAGGCACTGCCGCATCCCAGGACGATCCGTCCAGCAGCAGCATGACGCCAAATCCGACAATCATCCCCACTCCCCGCAATCCACCGATCAACCATGCGGTGGACTCCGCTTGAATCAAGTCCGAGTGCTTGACCTTCCGGCGCAACCAGAAGGCGAACACGATCGAGCCGAGGGCTGCAATGACACCATAAGGAATGGCAACCAGAGGTGAGAAGTGACTTCCGCCGTTACGAATGGTGATGGCTGACTCCACGGCCGCATAAGCCAGAGTTGCTAGAATCACAAAACCCTGGATACCGATGACAAGCGGCGTCGTCGATTGCTGTCCGTAGGGAAAAAGGCGGGACGGTTTTCGCACGGCAAGCATGGACGCCCGCAGTAACAAGCCCGAGGTGACGATTCCGATGAACCCGAAAAACCCGTCAAACAGAATCATCTGCGACCCGATGGCAAATCCCCAGAGGATGCCCAACAGGCTGATTCCCGCAGTCGCAAGAATCGAGACGATCAGTGCGTGCCGCTCCGGGTCCTGATAGGTCGCAGTCACTTTGATTCAGCAGGGCATGGTTCCGGCTCACAGTCCCCATGGAAGACCTAGCAGGAACCATGCGACAAAAAGCAGTGTCCAGGTAACGTAAATTGCGACGACATACGGAATCATCAAGGCGATGATCGTTCCGACACCCACCTTGGGATCGTATTTCTGCGCGAAAACCACCACCAGCGCGAAATAGGCGTTGAGCGGCGAGACCACGTTCATCGGTGAGTCCGCCACCCGGTAGGCGGCCAGCACCGCCTCCGGATCCACCCCGAGTTGCACGAGAAGCGGCACGAAGATCGGTGCGAACAACGCCCACTTGGCGATCGCTCCGGTGATGAGGATGTCGATGATGCTGACGACCACGATGAAGCCCAGCAACAGCAACAACGGCGGGACGCTGGCGCTTTTCAAAACGTCGGCCATCGAAACGGCCAGGATGGTTCCGATGTTGCTGTAGTTGAAATAGGCGATGAACTGACTGAGGATGAAGAGCAGGAAAATCAGACTGCCGAGCCCGGCCACCGCCTTCTCGATCGCCTTGATGATGTCGTTGGTACCTTTGAGCGTTCCGGCACCGAGGCCGTAGGCGGTTCCGGTGACGAAGAAGAGCACCATGATCACCGCGATCAAGCCGTTCATCAGCGGGGAGTTCCCGATCAGCGCGCCCGTGTCCGGATTGCGCAGCGCCGCGTTAGGACCGATGGTCAGCAAGGCGAGGAGCACGAAAACCCCCAGCAACCCGAAGGCCGCGAATTTCAGTCCGCGGGATTCGTTACCGAGAGCGGCAGCCTCCGCCGCGGCTTTTTCGTCGGCTCCCATGTCGCTGGATGCCTCACCTTCGTATTTCCCCAAGCGTGGTTCGATGACCCGCTGGGTGACGACCGTGATCACCACCGTTAGAAGGATGACGGATGCCATGGAGAACCACAGGTTCGCAGTGAGATCGATCGAGAGCGCGGGATTCACCAGATGGATCGCGTCGTTGGTGAACTCGGTGAGCACCGCATCGAGCGGCTTGATAAGCATGTTCACCGTGAACGCCGCCGCGACCGCGGCGAAGCCTGCGGCGACCCCCGCGACGGGGTGGCGGCCGACGCTGAGGAAAGCCACGCCCGCGAGTGGAATCAGCACCAGGTAGCCCGCATCCGCCGCGATGCTGGACATGATGCCCAGGAAAATCAGGATGTAAGCGATCGCCCAGCTCGGCGAGACGGCGACAAGCTTGCGGATGAGCGCTTTGATCAGGCCGGACGCCTCGGCCACGCCGACGCCGATCATCGCCACGATGATGAGTCCCACGGCCGTGAAGCCCATGAAGTTGGGGATCACGGAGGTGTAGATGAAGCGGATACCCTCGGTCGTGAGCAGACTGCGGGCGACCACCGTCGTGGAGACGAGTTTGTCCGTCTGCGGATCCACGCTCTGCTGGGTCACCGAGGCACCGGCGAAGTGCAGGATGTGTGACAGGATGAGGACCACCACGATGAGGAACAGGAAGATCATCACCGGATGCGGCACCTTGTTCCCCGCCTTTTCAACAACGTCGAGCATCCGCTTCATGAAGCCGTCGCCCTCTTTCTCCGCGTGTGTCGTGTCCATAGTTTGTTAGTTTGATTTAAAAACCCGCCGGCTGCGTCATGCCGGCTCCTTGATCCTGAAGAAAATGGCGTAGAGCACCGGGGTGACGATCAGGGAAAGCACGGCGGCGAACGACAACCCGAACATGATGCAGACCGCCATCGATCCGAAGAACGGATCCGTGAGCATCGGAATCATCCCCAGCACGGTCGTCAGCACCACCATGCACACCGGCCGCATCTTGGCGGTGCCGCCGTCTAGCAGTGCCTGATAGGGCGGGGTGCCCTTGCCGATCAAGGTCAGGATTTTACTGAGCACCACGATCTGATTTTTGATCAACTCGCCGCCGAGCGCCAGGACACCGAGCGTGGCCATGAAGCCGAATGGCATGCGGGTAAGCAAGAGGCCTACTGTGATGGCAATGATGAAGAGCGGGATGATCAACCAGATCAAGAGGGTAACCCGCATCGAGTTGAACAAACACACGACGATGAAAACCATCAGCGCGAAGACGTAAGGCAGCGGCTCCGCCAAGGCGGCGCGGGCTCGAGTCGAGTCCTCATGCTCACCACCCCACGCCATCGAATAGCCTGGCGGCAGTTCGATTTTCTCGATTTTCTCCACCACCCGGTCGCGCAACTGACTGGGCAGCCCCGTGCGCGGATCTGCATGCACCGTGAGAGTCGGGAATCGATCACGGCGCATGACGACGGGATCCTCCCAGACGACTTGTGAGCCGGAGACCACCTGGTTCATCGGGATCATCCGCCCGGCGACCGGGCTCCAGATTTGCAGGCTGTTGATGGACCCCACATCATTGCGTTCGGATAGAGGAGGACGGGCGATGATGGGCAGGAAACGGGTCTCCTGAGGGAAAATACCGACACCCGCACTGCCCGGTTCCCGATAGGAACCCACCGGACGTCCCTCGAAGCTGCTCTGCAACGCACGGGCGACCTCCACCCGGGTGATGCCATTGCGGCGTGCCTGGGAATCCAGCAGTTCCGGGCGGATCGACTTCACCTGCTCGCGCCAATCATTGCGCACGCAGAGGGCATTACCATCGTCTTGAAGAATCTTCACCGCCTGATCGCCGAGTTGCCGCAGCACGGCGGAATCCGGGCCTTGGAAACGTGCCTGGACACGCCCACCATCGCCTGGTCCGAGCATGAACTTCTTGGCGATGGCATTGGCGTTCGGATAGTTATCGTCGAGGTGTTTCTGGATCTTCACCAACAGGTCCGAGATCTTTTTCGGATCATCCACGTCCACGAGGAACTGGACGTAGGCCGGATTCTCGTTTTCGGGTGAATAAACCAGGAGGAAGCGCAAGGCCCCGCTGCCGATGAAGGAGGTAACGTGGGTGACGTGCGGTTGCTCCTGCATGTAGCGCTGGATCTCGCCGGCAAAGGCTTCCGTTTCGCGGATGTGATTGCTGGCAGGCAGGAACACATCGACCATGAATTGAGGCCGCGTGGCAGGCGGGAAAAAGCTCTGCTTGACCTGCCTGAATCCGAAGATGGACGCGATGAACATCACGACGCAGAGGACCACGACCGTCCAGCGGAAGCGCAGCGCCAGCACCAGGATTTTCCGATAGACCCGGAAAGGCATTGCTTTGTAGGGATCGCTGTCTTCCGTCTTTTTAGTGGCCGGAAGCGGCTTGAACATCACGTAGCTCAACAAGGGAGTCACCGTGACGGATGAGATCCAGCTCAAGGTGAGTGCGATGAGGATGACCCAAAACAAGGAGTTGGTGTATTCCCCGGTGGAGTCCTGAGAGAGTCCGATGGCGGCGAAGGCGATTACGCCGATGGCAGTCGCGCCGAAGAGCGGCCACTGGTTTTCCGCCACGACTTCGCGGACGACTTCCATTTTGTTTCTACCCGATTCGATCCCGACCTTGATGCCCTCGATGACAATGATGGCATTGTCCGTGAGCATACAGAGCGCGATGATCAGTGCGCCCAGGGAGATACGCTCCATCAGCAGGTCGCCCTTCATGTACATCACCAGGAAAGTCGCCATGATGGTGATGAACAGCACCAAGCCGATGATGAAGCCGGTCTTGCGGCCCATCGCGAAGATCAGCACCACGAAGACGATGGTCACTGCCTTGCCGAGGTTGAACATGAACTCGTTCACCGCGCTGGTGACGGCTTCCGGTTGGAAATTGATCTCACCGATTTCCATGCCGATCGGCTGGTTGACCTTCAGCTCCGCGAGTTTTTCGCGGATCGCCTCGCCCATTTTGACGACGTTACCGCCCGGCACGCTGGAAACACCCAGGCCGATGGCATTTTTCCCATCGTAGCGCAGCATGCGCCTCGGCGGATCCTGATCGCCGCGCTCCACGGTGGCGATGTCCCGCAGGCGAAGTTGGCGACCGCTCTGGTCCGAGCCGATCACCATTTCCAACATCTCATCCACCGAGGCGAACGAACCGGTCGGGTCGAGTGGAATGTGCTGCTCCCCGACGCGGATGAGCCCGCCGTCGGCGGCGATGTTCCGCTCCTGGAGTTTTTGATAGATCAGCTCCTCGTTGAGACCTAACTGGGAAAGCCGCTGGCGCGAAATTTCGAGAAAGACCACTTCACGCTGCTCGCCAAACAGGGCGACACTTTTCACCCCCGGCACTTGCAGCAACTCGCGGCGCAGGAAATCGACATAGCGACGCTGCTCCGAGGAGGAAAACCCCTCACCCGTGATCGCGAAGAAAATGCCAAACACATCGCCGAAGTCATCGACCACGATGGAATTGCCACGCACCGGGGCTGGCAGTTGGGCTTGGACATCCGAGACTTTGCGGCGCAGCTCGTCCCAGACCTGGGGAATCGTTTCCTTGTTGTACTGGGCCTTGATATCGACCGTGACCACCGAGCGGCCCCGAGTGGATTCCGACCTAACGAAGTCGAGCTGGCTGAGCTGTTGGCAGGCGACCTCGATGGGGTTGCTCACTTCCTGCGCCACCTCTTCCGCGCTGGCTCCCGGATAGGGCGTGATGATGAGGGCGCGCTTGATGGTGAACTCGGGATCTTCCAGCCGCCCCATGTTCATGTAGGCGAGAATGCCGCCGATGATCGCCATGGCCATGGCCATGTAAATCATCCGGTTGTTTTTGACTGAAAATTCGCCGGGATTCATGGCTGTCCACCTCCAAGACCATCACCCAAATCGCGCACTTTCATGCCTTCCCGCAGGACGGCGACGCCTGCCACGGCGATGCGGTCGCCGGATGCGAGACCGCTTGAGACCTCGATTTGATTGCCGCTTGCCTGGCCCAGCGTGACCGGGCGGCGGGTCACCGTTTGATCAGATCCCAGCACCCAGGTGATTTGCTCACCGGAGGGACTTTTGAAAATCGCGGAAACCGGCACCAAAATCCTGCCACCGAGGATGCTTGCTCGACGGTAGGTGAGCGAAACCGTGGAGGTCATGCCGGGAAGCAGGTTGATCCCCTCGGGGACTTTCATCGCCACCCGCACGCTGAAAGTCTGCGTCACCGCATCCGCCCGCTGGGCGATTTCCTTGATGTAAACGGGGAAACTCAGGCCTGGGGCCGCGCTGAACTCCGCTTCGAGCCGCAGGATATCGGCGGCGCGGAGATCGGCCATCATCACCGCCTCGGGCACGTCCACGACAATGTCGATTTCGTTCACGTCCTGGAACTTCACCACCGACTGCTGTGCGCGGACGTTTTGGCCTTGTTCGACAAAGCGCTGGGCGATCACCCCGTCGTAGGGTGCCCGCAGGGTGGAGTCGGCTAACTGGAGATTCGCCTCGACGACCTGGCCTTCCAGGCCGCGGACCACCGCTTCCTTCGCCTGAACGTCCTCCTCGCGGGCGATGAGTCCGGCTTCGAGGGTCTGGCGGGCGGCTTCCTGGCCCTCCTGTGCGACACTCACGGCAGTCTTGGCGCGTTCGAAATCCAAGCGGGAAATCGCCCGGGTCCGGATGAGTTGCTCCGCCATGCGGAACTCGGATCGGGCGTTGGATAGAGTCGCTTCCGCAGAGCGCAGCTGCGCTTCAAGCCGCAACCGCTCCTCGGGTCTCACCCCGCCTAACAATGACTGGAGATCCGCGCGCGAGCGGTCGAGCTGGCCTTGCAGGGCTGCGAGCCGCGCTTTGAAATCATCCTGCCGGAGCTGGGCGATAACGTCGCCTTTGGCAACCTTCTGACCCTCGCGAACGGGCAGATCGACGATCAGGCCAGCCACTTGGAAGGTCAGTTCCACTTGTTTGGAAGCCTCCACCCGGCCGGGGAATGTCCGCGTGCGGGAATCCCCGCCAAGAGAGACGACCATGGTTTTCACCGGCCTCGCCGCTTCTGCGGCAGGCGGCGCCTTGCGCGAACAACTGGCGCCGGCAAAGAGGCAGATTAATGAGGCCGCGAGGCAGCGGCCGAGAATTTGATGAGGAGACGGTCTAGGATTCATGTAGAGATGATTTTCGCTCGGTCATTTGAATTTCTTGTCGGACAGCTCGCCGGGCCGGTAATCCGGCAGCCAGCCGCAGGGAACGATGGCGAAGAGCGCCATGCTGGCGAGCACGAAGAAACCGATTTGGAGCGCCCGCAGGCGGGTCTCCGAGTTGATAGTCACGGCCTCGGCGATCTGCTCGGGGGTGGCGTTGGTCGCCTCGAAGCGCTCTTTCAAGCGGTCGTTGTTGAGGAAATTGATGCTGCCGAGATCCACCTCCGCTTTCATTTCCGAGGTGATCAGCGGGTTGTCCGTCACGCGGTTCATGATGCCCGCGCTGAGCACACCGACCACCAGCGTGCCCATGACGGCGGTGCCCACGGCGGCAGCGAGGTTCTGGGTCACGCCGCGCAGCGCGCCGACGTCGCCCGCGAGTTCCTTGGGCGACGAGGTGACGAGCACGTTGAAGAGCAGGGTGACCAGCGCACCCTGCCCGACGCCGACCGTGATCAGACCGATGATGACCGGGAAGACGCTCCAGTCATTGCTCACGACAAACGCGAGCCACAGCGCTCCGGCGGCTACCAGAGTGAAGGCCCAGCGCGCGATCGTGCGCGGGGCGTATTTGCCGTAAAGCTTCACGATCAGGATCGCGGTGAAAAACACCGTCAGCATGAAGGGCATCATCGTCACCGACGTGGCCGCGCTGGTGCGCCCCTGAATGATCTGGATGTAAAGCGGCACCGTGAAGTTGATGGCGGCTTCCACCATGACGACGAGGAAAAGTGCGAGAACGGCCGCCCATTCCCTCGGTGAATCGATGACCTGAAGCGCCAGCAGCGGGGTTTTCCCCTTGCTCGCCTGTTTATGGCTCCACAGGAAGAACGCCATGAAGATGACGATGCCCAGGGCGATCATCAACGGTGCCGGTGATACGCCAAACACGTTAAACGGCGCGGCAGGTTGGGCGAGCGTGAGCCCCCAGTTGCGCAGGTTGTTGAACCCGAAGCTGATGAGGATCACCGCGACGGCGGACAGGATCACGCCGAGAACGTCGATCTTCACCTCCGGCTTGGGCGGCGATGGTTTGAGCTTGAAACTCAGCAGCAGCAGCACGGACGCGTGAACGATGAGCAGTCCGAAGGCGAGGCGCCAGTTGATCATGGCCACGTAGCCGACGATGACGAATGCCAGCACCCCGGCGATGGCCCGTGCGGAGCCTAGCAAGCCAACGGCTTTCGCCTGCTGGGTGCCCTTGTAATGGTTCGCGATCAGCGCGACCAGCGAGGGTACCAACGAGGCGCCCGCGAAGCCGGCCAAGGCCTGTCCGGCCAGCATCACCGTTGCGGTCGGGCTGACGACCATGATGATCATCGCCGCGAGGAACAGCGCCACGGCCACTTGGAAAAAGATCTTCGAACCGAAACGCTGGCCGAGCTTGCCGCCGAGCATCACGAAGCCCGAGACGCCGAGCGAATACATGACGATCGCCGTGCCCACCGTGGTGGGTGCGGTGTTGAAACTTTTGACCATGCCGCTCATGGAAACAGGCAGAGCGGCGACATTGAAAGACATCAGCATCTGGCCCATGGCGATGACCACCATCGGCAGCCACGAGGCGTTTTCTTCGATGTCCGATTTGGAATGTGAAACAGTATTGTTTGCCATATGATTGGTATTTTCCTGAAAATGCGAGGTTGATTGGGGCGAAAGTCAGACAGCGGGTTTTGAAACGAAAAGGTCCATACCAAGTTCCTGTGAGAGGAACTTGGCGACCAATTGGCCCTTGACGCTGTTGCCTGCGGCATCGAGCGGTGGGGCGAAGGTGCCAAGGCCGCCCTTGCCGGGGGAAACGGTGACGATTCCGCCACCAATGCCGCTCTTGCCCGGGAGTCCGATGTCAAACAGCCAGTCGCCGGACGTTTCGTAGAGACCAGCCGTCGCCATCGCCGCAAGGGCATAATGGCAGATTGCCGGATCAACGATCTTCTCCTTGGTGATTGGGTTCACCCCGCCGTCGGCCAGCGTGGCACCCATCACGGCGAGATCCTTGGCGCTTACGTTGAGCGAGCACATCTTGGTGTAGAGATCGACCGCTTGGGCGGGATCGAGGTAAATTGCTCCGTAGCTTTGCAGAAGCCGGGCGATCCCCTGGTTGCGGGAATTGGTTTCGGAAGCCGACTGATAGACTTCTTCATTGAGAGGCACTTCGTGACCTGCGAAGCGGCAGAACCCGTCGTAGATGAAATTCCACTTGTCTTCGTGGGTCACGCCGGGAACCAGGCTGGTCACTGCGATTGCCCCGGAGTTGACCATCGGATTGGTCAGACCCTTCGGGTGCTTTTCGATTCCCGCCAGCGAGTTGAAGGGCAGGCCGGTCGCGTTTGCGCCAACCTTGCGCCTGACGTCTTCCACCCCGAGCGTCTGTGCGACCAAGGCGAACAGGAAGGGCTTGGAAACACTCATGATCGAGAACGGATGATCCGACTCGCCGATCTCATAGACGTTGCCGCCCACACCGACGACGCAGATACCGAAAAGATCGGCAGGCACCCGCTCCAAGGCCGGATAGACCGTGGAGTTCACGCCAGCAGTGTCGGATTTGAACCGGCTGTGAGCCTCCGCAACGAGTTCGGAAATTTCCTCGGATGGCGGCAGACTGCCCGTGGACACATATGGCACATGCGAAAAAGATCTGTTTTCATGATTATTGATCACAAAAAAACCTGCTCTGGCAGCTAGGATGCGTCAATCCCAAACGCAAGTGTACTGCGCAAGGGGCATTACGACAACCTCCGGCGACGCGTGCCCAGACAATCACGGAGGCGATTGGGGTTTGAAATCAGCAGGCACGTCTTAGGCGCGCCCCGGCAGCGTGGCGATGAACACGGACAGACTCAGGGTTCCGGTGACAGTCTGAAGGGATAACAGGAGACATGCGGAGGATGAAACGGGAAGTGTTACCCCGTAGCCAGTGGTCGTGAGAGTGGTGAAGCTGTGGTGAAGGAAATCGCTTGCGGCGACAGATCACAAGTTTCGAGGAATCGACCAGTCCACCCGGATCCTCCGGTTCGTGTAGTTGAGGCAATGTGTGTCCATC
>RPOS01000115.1 GCA_003820635.1 Verrucomicrobiaceae bacterium
CGTGCCGGAGACGTGAGTTGTCAGGCCGATCTTGCCGTAGCTGGGGGCCACACCTACGCCGCCCGAGATCAGCGCATTGCCCGTGGCTACATCGGCCAGCTTGGACAGCGCGGTGGTGGTGGAGGCGTAGAGCAGATCGCCCACGGCATAACTTGATTGCCCAGTGCCCCCGCTGGTGGCCGCCAGCGTGCCGGCTAAAGTCACCGCGCCAGTCGTAGCAGTTGCAGGCGTAAGCCCTGTAGTGCCTGCGCTAAATGATGTAACTGCAACGCTGGACGGCGTTGTCCAGGTTGGTGTTCCAGCGGCAGCAGAAGTCAGAAATTGACCGCTGGTGCCCGCTGGCGTAAAGGCAATTGCAGACCCAGTGCCGTAACCAATACCGCCAGCCGTAGGCGAGCCATTCAAGTTGTACGATGCAATCGTGCCCAGTTCAGGTCTGGACGGAAGCGTATCAAATTGATTCTGAAGGTTGAGCGTCGCTTGCTCGTACTGCGCAATCATTGACGCAAGCTGAGCTTGGTCATACACGATGCCAAGCTGGCCAAGCACGGCTTCTGCTTGGTCTGACATGGCCGCAAGCTGCGCGCTGTCGCTGATTTGTGCGATCTGGCCGGTCAGATCATAAACAGGTGGGCCAATCTGAAGATCGGATAGCGAAGTGTCGTTAGCGCCGCCGCCGGTCAGATTGAACAGATTGAAGAAGAAGCGATACCATTCCCGCGACATAAGACCGGTGCGCGGGTCAATGAACTCAACGCGCGGCGCGGGGATGTTGGTGATATTGATCGGGCTAGGCATTGGTCGGCGACAAGTGAAGTTCAGCGCCCATAATGGCGATCTTTACCGGGTCAGTGCCCGACACCTCATAGACTCGATCACGCAGCTTCATGGTCATGCCCAGCCTGCGCCAGAGTACGCGTCGGCCATACTCACCAATCTTGCCCATGCTGCGCCAATGCTCGTTTGACCATGTATGACCGGCATCATCCGACCAGCGGAGCATGACCTGGGGGTCTGTACCCTGAACCGTTGAGACCGACACCAAAATCGTTGTGCCGCTTTCAGCCAGCAAAGCCAGTCCAACTTCAGTGTTAAGCGAGTTCAGCAGCGTAGAAACGTCATTGCCATCCAGACCAACGCCCGATTCACAGTCAAGCTGAAGGCTGTGGTGGGCCATACGATTCAGATTGTTCTGGCCGGTTGGCAACGCACGCCAGGATCGCAGCCACTTCTGAATGTCGCCGTTGTCGGAATACGTGGTGAGGTCAAAGGCATAGATGTTGCCATTAGCGTAGTCGCCCACGACAATTTCACCGCCAAAGTTCATTTGGCAGTTGCTGCGGTGCCGCGTGAATTGACCATTGCTGAACCCGGCGCGTTCGTGCCAGGCTTGTGTGGCTACGTCATACACCCACGTCTTGCCTGCTGTGGGGAATACCAGCACATAGAATGCGTGGCCGTCTTGCTGGTAAGTGTAAGCAATCGCATCGGAAATATCCGAGTATTGTTGAATCTGCCATTCTACGGCGTGCGTGCTAATACGCTGCCCAGTGTAGCCATTGGCGCGATAGACGATGCCGTTACCGCGAGCATCAGACCCCAGCCAGAAGATGCCGTTATCCAGCTTGGCTACCGAGTAAGCGGCGGCACAGCCGATCTCGTTGAACGCACCTTGAATGCGCGCCAACGGGAAGTCGGCGTTGCCAGCGTCGTACCAAACTTCTACTGAATTAGTACCAAACAGCCACGCTTCGCGGTGGTCAATGATCAGCGAGACGAGTCCGTCGGGCGACCCTTCCGCGCTGGCAAAATCAAGCGGATCAACTTGAGTGCCTTCAAGCAGACTCGTAATCCAAACTTTTTGACTGTTAGGCTCATTGAATACAAAGTAACCATCTAAGTACCCCACTGTTACCGCGCCCGGAAAATCGGGGTCGGTAATCTGTTGGAACACAGAAGTGGAAGAATTGTAGATGTAGCTCGGGCCGTTACAAGCAATAAATAACTGGTTGCCGTTATCCGACATGGACACCGGCCCGGAACCTGACACAGTACCGAGCAGTGTCACTGCCCAGCTAGAGCTAATCCGGTAAAGATTGGTGCCGCTGACCGCGTATCCGTAGCCGCCGTACTGCCACAACCCACGGACAGGGCCGTCGCCCAAGCTGGCAAGCAAACGCAGCCCTGGCGCGCGACTCAAAAACGCAGGCTCTTTGCCCGCTTCCGGCACCATCTCGGGAAACAGATTCACCATGCGGCTATCCGCAGCATTGACGCTGCGGGCTACATAGCTGGAACCGAGAATTGGGGTTTTCATAATGCGTCTTGATAAATCCAGTGTGGGCTGTCATCAATCCAAATATCAGCTTTTATAATTGAAGCTTTTGCTTTTCGGCTGGTGTAAACAACATCAATTGGAACGTCGCTCACTACTTCATCAGGCCTACGCATTGTGACAATCTTTACAGTATGACCACGGGCACGCGCCGACTGGATAAAATCCTCCCACAACACCGGGTCGGCGGTGTAGGTTTTGTCGTAGTCAAGTGCAATAAGCATCAATAATTCCCTGCATACACGTTGAAGCGTTGGCGAGTAGCCACCAGCGAGTACGGCAGGCTCATAACGTCGTCAGGATTGTTGATGCGCTTGATGTTGCGCTTGGCAGACATGGCGATCCGTTTGACCTGCGGCGAAGGCTCTACACCAAACTCAGCCGCAATTTCGCACGCAAGGTTGTAACGGAAAGCGCGCAGATAGCCAGGGGGAAATGCAAGATCAGTTGCCAGCGTTGCAGGCTGCGAAAGGGGTTCAACCGAAATGAAGTGCCATTCCAACGACCGCGTAGGTTTCGGGTAGATGAACATCGAAACGTCGGGGTACGTTTCATTCACAAAGATAACTTGCGGATACGTGGAAGTAACCGTTTTGACGGCGATGCCGTTATATTGCTGCTGATTGATGAACTTAATGCCAAACGACACGTTAGTGCTAGGGTCGCGGTAGTAAGTAGCATCATCCAACCTAACCGGACGATTACCTACAAAGTTTCCCGTCGGGCCTAGTGTTCGCGTTATCTCATCAACAGGCCAAGTAAATACTTGATCCTGAGTGCTAAACACCGAAAGTCGTTCAATGTTCCACGAATCAATCATCTGATTCATGGCAAACAAGGCGTCGGCAGAAGTCTCAGCAGAGGGTGACTCACCTTCGGCAAGCTGCCCAATCAGACGCAACGCGCCGTTAATCAAGTCACCAGCAGTTGCCATCAGGCTCCCCTTTTAAGCTGCAATCTTCGGCGGTCGTCCTCGCCGTTTCACTTCAAGTTCATTGACTGGCGCGGATTCCGAGACAGGTTTCTCGGGATTATAGCGCACCCAGCCATGTGATTCATCATACTCAGCCTCAAGTTCCATAGTAGCGACCTTGGTGCCGTGACGTTCGTGTTTGAGATAGATATTCATAGGATAAAACGGGGCCGAAGCCCCGTTTGGCTTTACAGTACGTGGATCACAGCAAAGTTGATCACAACCGCTTCAGACAACGCGCCGCCTGAAAGGTTGCGCAATGTAATTGTGCAGCTTCCAACGCCTTTGCCGGAAACCCAGCAGTTGTATGCACCAGCAGTAGCACCAGATGCAACACTTAAAACCACAACATCTTTAGCGCTGATTGTGCTGTTTGTCAAAGTGAACGTGACGTTCGTGACGTTAGCCAACTCAGCGTTGTTCATGGTAATCTGGCCAGCAGACTTGTTCAAAGTCACGCCAGTTGATTTGCTTGTCAATTGAGTCACTGCGCCGCTTGCTTCTGCGGCGTAACCCAACTCGCCACCAGACATCACAAAGTCAGACCCAATGATGTTTTGGTCTTCGTAGGCAACGCCAATTGATTTGGTATTGGAGGTCATAATTTTTCCTTGTAAAACAGGGGCCGAAGCCCCCGTTTAATCTTTAGGCGATTTTGTACACTACATAAGCGCCGTCGCCAGTCTTACGGAAACGGAACAGTGCGCTAGTAGTGGCAGCCAGCGAAATAACAGCGTTGCCGCCGTTGGTCACGCCAGTGCTAAGAGCAAACGCCGCAGTGTAAGTAGCCGCAGCCGCATTCACCAACGCCAGATCAAACGTGCTGCCCACGCGGGCGCTAGGCACAGCCGCGTCAATCAAAGCGGCAGTAGGAAGCGTCAGTGTGGCGTTAGCCGTAGGAGTCGCTACCAGAACGCCACCAACAATTTGAGCAGCCGTCAGGGTTGCAGTGTCAGTAGCAGTTTGAGGGGCGGCAGCGTAACCAAGGATAGTTTCGTTGTTATTGCCGGAGCCAACTTGATAACCACCCGAACCATTAGGAAGAGCCATGATGTAATCCTTTCAATCGTTAAAAACCCCCGACGAACCGGGGGGTTTGCAAACTTAGCCCCAGATACGGCAAGCCATTTGCGGACGAATTGCGCTGTAGCCGTAGAGTACGTCAATACGGCAGGGCATACGGTCGTTGTTGATGTCGTATTGACGCACAACACGCAGCGAGATGCCGTTATGCACAGCACGCGAAGCCATATCCACGCCTTGCGGCAGGAGAAGGTCGGCGGTGGCAAACGTGATCGCATCCTTGTGATACACAAGGTTTTGAGCGTACTGCGAAGCAGCGGAACCCAGCATGGTGACAGCCTTGCCGCTGGCGGGCAGCACATTGACGGTCGCCAGAGCGTGAGCAGCGGAATACAGGGACGGGTAGAACTTCAGCGTGCCGGAGCTAGATGCGGTCAAATCTTCAGTCACGACGAATTGCTGGAGCGAGCCAGTGGATTCGCGGGTTTGCGGATTGACAGCATACACGTCGGCGATGGTGAACACGTCGCCCACTTTCCATGTTTTGCTGGAGCCAGTGAAAGAGATGCTAACCGACGAAGCGCCTTCGGAAGTCACAGCAGCGCCGAGGGTGATCGTGGTGCCCCAATCGCCGGTGGTGTGCTGTTTGATCGACTGGGACATGTTGATTTCATCAAAGCCCAACACGCCCGTGCCCATCATGCCATTCTTGAATTGCTTGGAAATGGTGTCGGTGGGGTTGAACAGACCCTTCATGCCTTCCACGAGGCCAGCGTTAGCGGCTGGGTTCACGGTGGCATAACGGGGCGACATAACAGCCGCGTTTTCGTTCAGCTTCTGTTGAGCTTGCAACAGAACCAGCGAAGTCGAAGGAGTTGTGCCGGGGGTGCCCACGCTGTTGCCGATGTACTTGTAGGCGTTAGCCACGTCAGCATCAATGGAGGAAGCCAGTTGGCTGATACGCGGCTTCAGCACGCGGTCAGCAAAGTCATCCAACTGCATGGTCAATTCAGCAGAGGTGAAGTTGATGCCGATATGCTTCTGGTTTGCCACGGACAAGGTGGTGAATTGTTCGTTGTCGTCCTGAGTTTGCAGGGCGGCACCGTCAGTCACCAGCGCGCGGTCGGGCAGACGGATACGCAGTGTGGAGCCGATTTTCGCGCCTTCAACGGCAAACGAATCGTCGTACTGGCGGTTCACGTTACGAGTAAGCACAAGATTATTCTCAAGGATTTCCAGCGCCTTGCGAGTAATCATGTCGATGGTTAGGATGCTATTTGCCATGATGATTCCTTAAAAGAAGTTAGCGGTTGCGTTGCGCTTCAGCTTTCCGAATTTGCCGGTTACGTTCTGCTTCAATCCACTCCGACGCGCTCATGGTTTTAGTTGAGCGTGGGTCAGTTGTATCGTAAGCAGTTCCGCCAGTAGAGCGGGCAGTAACAGGTGCAATCGGTGCCGGAGCACTAGTCGTTTTCTTTGTGACCGGCTCAGAAGCTAACTTAGCTTCGATCCGACCAATTTCTTTGGCTTGTACGAGGGGCGACAAACGAGAAATACGGTCAGCTTCTTTCGGATTAGAGCCAAGGTAATACGCTAGGTCTGGCCCTGCATCGGAAGATCGAATTGCCTCTGCCATCACGTTGGTGATTCGCAGATTGGGGTTGTATGCGACTTGCTCGAAGTCCTCATACTTGTCCCTGGCCTGCTCTTCACGCTCTTGATAGGCACTCAGCACTTCTTGCTGTTGCCGTTGAACTTCCCGCTGCTGGAGTCGTTCTTCTGCCTTACGGTCTGCCAATGCTTCGGCATACGCTTCAACAGATTCAAACTGATCCACGGGCGGCAAATCCACTGGCGCACTACGAGGCGCTTGTTGCTGCGTCCGTTGTGCTTGTTCCCGTTCCCACTTGCGCTGTTCTCTTGCAAGCCTTTTACCGATAGCCGCATCCAGTTCTTCCTGTGTGAAAGTCTTGGATACTGTTTCGGCAACTTCCGGCGTCGAAACTTCGGGTTCAGGTGAGGCCGTCTCAACCTGTTCCGGCGCGGGTGCTTCCGCTAATGCTGCAACTTCTTCATTCATGGTTGATTCCTGTGGAATCCCTGGTCTAACGGGCCAGTACGTTTAATACAGTTTAATACTATTTTGTTTATTTTGTAGCCCAACGATTAAAGACTACGCGTGATCCAGACGCCGCACTGCCAGCAAGCCCGGCAGTCAATGTAATAGACGTTGTGCCGCCACCACTGGCAATCGTAGTCCAATGCGTGTCGCGGTTATCTAAATTGATGCCTATTACGTCGCCGTTTGCGGTGCCCGTCCCGTTGGCAACGGTGATGCTAGTCGCCCCACTCAAAGCCCCGGCACTCAAGGTTGTTTCAAGTGAAAAAATGCAAATGTAAAACGAAAGGCCATTTGTATTTACACAAGTCCAACCTAAAGGAACAAAACCTTGCGTCGGTATAGCAGTGACCATCTGCATTGGAGACTGATACCTAGCCTCAAGCGGGTTATTTATGGTGGTCTTGCTGTACCTAACTACGTCAATATCACGCGACAACGCATTGGCAAGTTGTCCATTAGAGGAACGTACCCCTAAAACAACATATGCCACACCCGCAGTTATCGCCGCAGCAGTAAGTCGTCCGTAAGCGTAACTAGCGCCGGTTCCGTTGGTTAGTATATTTCCCGATGCTGCAGTTAGATTTCCTGTCGTCAGGAAATTAGTTACCGCAGTAACGGCAACAAGATTTTTGTCGTAGAACGCCACGTAAGCGCGGTAACGAACCGTGTCTCCGCTGTTCTCGTTCCGGTAGTTAAACTGATACACGTCGTCTTGTACCGCTTGCACAAAGTCCGATACACATGCGTCAGTATTATTACCAGCAATAATCCTCTGTAATTGCGGCAATCTTGCAGATGCCTGCCCAGATTTATTATTTACAATAGCATCTGCAATAGATGCACCGGCAACGATATTGGATCTGTAAATAACAGATTTTGAGTCATAAACAACGTTGCTTACACCGTTGTCTGTAATAGTACCGGTTACAATCGGGCTTAAAAAACCAATAGACTCGCTGCTGTCCCAAGTGTTTTGAATGATGTTTCGGCTTGCGTTTGTGCCGAAAACAATGGTTGTCGGCCCTGTTTCAAACCGCATACCATAAAAATAATTGTCAGAACCACGGTCAATGTTAATTGAAGCCGTATTTTCAAGAGCTCCGCTATAGAAATTATTGTGGTTATGGGCGTAAGTCCCATTAATCAAAATGTTGCTTGTGCGGTTTAAATAAAACTGATTTTCGTTAATCCACTGGACAGAAGATCCAGTCGTTGCAGGGTTATTAGTTAGCTCAATTGTTTCAGCATACTTAAGCCAAAAACTGCTGTATGCAGATGAATAATCTGTGGCATTTACCGCTGGCTCAGTGTCTGCATAGATTTGAAAATAAGTCGCTCTATCAACATAAATATGCTGGCCTTTTGCACCAATACAACGAACCGTTGGGGTTGCTGAAGAATCTGTCCCAACACTTCGCGTTACACTAAAGAATTTTTGCTCTGGGTTATTTGCGTTTGTTGCATTACCACCAATAAATATGCCGATTCCTGCGTGTGCAACATTTATAGATGCGTTAGAAAAATCAACTGTAATGTATCGAAAATTTATCGATGATGTAACGCGATACGATCCTTCAGCGCAAAGCGTCAGACCGTTAGAAAGACAATATGTAATGGCAGCTTGAATCGCCGCCGTGTCATCCGCCACGCCGTCACCGACAGCGCCGAAGTCTTTGACGCTCGCCGTCTGACGAAGTTTGGCTTGAACGGTAGTCGTAACGGCACCTGTGCCTGTTGGCACGTAGGGCATGGTGGCAAGCGTGGTTTGGACAGTCGCGCCGCTCTGCACAACCGGCACAAGTTCGGCGCCAGTCAGCGGAAGGGTGGCTGCTGGGAGTTCGGAGATTTTTGTGCCGGCCATGTGTGCTTACTCGTAAACGACGGTGAATTCGATGGTGTTAGCGGCCACAACGTACAGCCCTTTGCTGAACCACATGCCTGCGGGGAAACTCAAGTACTGAGCACCTGCCGTAACCGTAATGGTGTTGGCAATCTTAGGATCATTAGTGTCGGCAGTTGCAGAATCATAAACAGCAAGAGTGCCGCTTGTAGTGCTAGAAACAAAAATGCCGAACAGTTTGCCCGCGCCGACTTTGACCTGATTGGTTGTTGCAAGTTGCTTATAGAGAGCCATTTTTTACCTCAAGCCAAGAAGCGAAGTTTGTATAGTGTCGAGAGGTAAAGCCCGACAATTTCATCAATGATGTTATGGATAGCGGTGCAGTCCTTATCGACTACCTTGTAACGCACAGACTCAATTTCATCCATTTGGTTCTGCAAGAATTCTACGATATTAGTCGTCTTTTTGGCGGGTTGCAGGGCAATTCCGCCAATCAGACCGTATTTGCCTTGATACGTTTCGGCAAAGTTATCCGCCAAATCAACAATACTTTTATAGAACTTCTGCAAAGCCTTGTGCTTGGCATAGCTGCGGGTATTCAGATGCACCGAATGGGCTACGTCGCGTCCGAGGAATAGCAGACCGACAAAATCAGCGGCTTTCATTGCATTCCTTCCATTGGTTGCGGTGCCTGCTCAGGCATCATTTCTTGAGGTTGTTGCCCCATATCTTGCATCTCTTCGCCCGGCAGATCTTGTCCCGGCATCTCAGCCATCAAATCACCCGAAGTAATCATGCCATGTACGGTGCCCATGACAATATCCTGAATCTGCTCTGGTGACATGCTGGCTTGAACCGCGCTGATACGTTGCGTTTCGGCTTGGTATGCTTTGACCTGAGAATCAAACTCTTTGATTTCAATGTCGCGCATTTCCATCGACTTGCTGACGTTTTGCAGCATCTGGTGCAGTTGATCAAGTTCTTGACCCATCGCCTGCATTTGCTGTTCGGCGGCCTGCAACTCCGGCGATTTGTCGCCATCTTCCAGCAACTTCGGGTCAATTGTTTTCTTGAGACGTGCTGCAAGTTCATCTGCACCCGGCCAATCCATGTTCTTGACGAACAGATCGCCAGCCACAGCCCAAAGTTGCGGGCTACCTTGCAGAATCTGACTCATGGCGTCCATAGCTTCCTGACGCTTGGTCATGTAGCTGGGGCCAGTGGTCACGCACACGTCGTACTTGCCGATGCCGGGGTTGTAGATCTTCTTCAGCACAACGCCGGTCTCATCCACGATCTTCTTGACCGGCTCTTGCTGAGTCGGGTCAATGGAGGCCATATCGGTTGTGCCGTCCATGCCGATGATGCGTGCAATTCGCTGCGTATCGTAGATCTTAGGGATCATATCCACGATCTGACGGGTTACATGACGCACGGCGCGGGCCAGATTATCGACGTAGTGATAAGTACCCGTATCGCCTTGCTTCTCACGCGCCAGAATAGCCCGGCCAG
>RPOS01000116.1 GCA_003820635.1 Verrucomicrobiaceae bacterium
AGAGTAGGAAGCTGAGGGTTTTCATGAGAGATCGATGTGACATGGTATGGACGGATACGCGGACTTGGATTTTCCTTTCATGCAAGCCGCGATTTGGCATGAACCGATCAGGACAGATGATCGAATCGGGCACCAGCTTGACCTTTGAGGAATTCATGCGCCGGGCACTCCATGACCCGCAGCGTGGCTACTACGCGCGGCGGATCCGCGGTGTCGGCCGGGGAGGGGATTTCACCACCGCGCCGATGTTGTCCGTGGCACTGGCCCGGTCCATCGCGGCGTGGGCCGCGCGGGCGCTGCGCGAAAGCGGCTGCCGGGACTTGGTCGAAATCGGTCCCGGCGAGGGTGTGCTCGCCGCCGCCGTGCGCGAGCACTTGCCGTGGCGCGTCCGCTGGAAAACGCGCATGCACCTGGTGGAGACCTCCGTTCCACTGGGAGAGATCCAGAAGAAGCGCCTTGGCTGGCGGGCTGCATGGCATGACTCGCCCGCTGCGGCACTCGCCGCCTGCGATGGCCGCGCGGTGATTTTCTCCAACGAACTCGTCGATGCCTTCCCGGTGCGCTGCTTTCAAAAATCACCAGATGGCTGGCGTGAAATCGTGGTGAGCTTCGATGCCGCCGGTGCCGCCAGCGAATCCCTGCAGCCGCCCGCCGAACTGCCCGTTTCCTCCGGTTTTTTGGAAAACCACCCGCCGGGGCAGCGCATCGAGGTGCACGATTCCTACCGCCGCTGGCTGGCCGGCTGGCTGCCGCAGTGGCAGGCCGGGCGCATGCTCACCATCGACTACGGCAGCACTGCGGAAACGCTCTATCAGCGCCGCCCGCACGGCACGCTGCGCGCCTACCTGCTGCAGCAACGCCTCGAAGGCCCGGCCATCTATCAGAATCCCGGCCGCCAGGATCTCACTGCCGACGTGAATTTCACCGACCTCATCGACTGGTCCGCGCCTTGGACCTGTGATGCCAAACTGCGGACGCTTGCGGAATTTCTCGCGTCATCGCGGGCTGCTGGAAATCAGGCCGACCGCGATCTAACAGATCCGCACGGGGCCGGCGGCGCCTTCATGGTGCTCGATCAGGCACGCCGGGAAAACGGTTAGGTGAACTCAGTTGCCGCGCCGGCCGCGGCCGCCGCCCCACCAGCCGCGGCCTTCCAGGATGCGCTCCTTGGCATCGTCGGAGAGGGTGGTGGATTGCTGGATGTAGGTCTTCGCGGCGGTTTCGTCCTCACGCATCCAGCGGGCTGCGGCGATGCCGATGGTGCGGTTGCGGTCGCCTTCGTCGGTGATGCTTTCCGCCACCCGCACGAGGTCGGCGGGGGCTCCGGTTTGATTGCTCCAAACGTAGGACTGGAGCGCGCTGTCACGCACCGGGCCGGGTTGGTAGGAATTCGCATACTCAAGCGCGGCCGCCGGGTTCTGGCCGACCCATGCGGGCATCAGTTGGCGCATGCTGTCGCGCTGGGCCTCCTCGTTGGTTTGTTTTTTGAGCAAATCCGCGGCGGCGGCGGGATTGACGCGCGACCAGTCGCCGATGATCTCGCCGAGCATTTCGTTTTTGGCCTCGCCATCCTGCATGAGTGCGTATTGGCGCGCGGCTTCCTCCGGGTTTTTGTTAGAAAGGCCGCCGATGGCGGAGGCGAGCGCCTCGGCCTGTTCCCCGGGCGGCAGGGTGCGCACCCATGCCTGGGCTTCGGCGAAGTTGCTGGCTCCGTATTGGGCGGCCACCGCGCGGTAGGCATCGCCCAGATCGGCACCGCTCATGCCGGTGAGCATGGCGGCGGCTTTCTTGGGATCGGTCTTGGCGACCTCGCCGATCACGGCGCTCATGGCTTGGGCTTTCTCGGTGGTGAGCGAGCCGGCCCAGGCGAGGGCGGATGCCGGATCCTGGCGGGCCCATTCGCCGGCGATGATGGCGGCACCTCCCTGCCCGCCCATCGGCCCGCGGCCGCCACCCATCATGCCCATCATCGCGAACTCGCGCGGGTTTTCGGCATAATACTTGGCGGCGTTCGCAGGGTCCACGCTGGCCCAGCTCTGGAGGATCGTCGGGCGGACGAACATGCCCGCGAAGCCCATGGTGTTGGAGAACGACATGGCGGCGGTGGGATCCAGTTCCGCCCAGCGGCCGAAGAGCAGGAAGGAAGCCATGATCCGCTCGTTCATCGGCAGATCCTCAAGTTTGCGGGCTTCGTCTTCGAGCTGTTGCGCGGTGAGGCCGGCGTAAAAATCGATGAGCGCCTGGACGCGGTTGGAGCTGCCCGGCAGGCGGTTGATTTCATCCGTGCCGGCCACGCGTTTGGCGCGCTTGGCGGCTTGGTCGGCCGCGGAGGCATCGCTGCGGGCCGAGGAGCGGGTTCTGAGCGCTGCATTTTCCCGGGCCGCCGCATCATCGGTGGAGTTGGTGTTTTTGCCGGAAATGTAGCCACCGAGGGCACCCACGAGCAAGGCGGCGACAGGAAGAAACCAGAGATTTTTCATGAGGTTGGTGATTTTGCGGCGATTGAACCCCGGTGAAGCGGATGGGTTGCCGGGAATTTTCATCAAACTGGAAACGAAGCGGCCAGCACCAATTCCGCGGCAGCGTTTTCCCCGCGCCAACCTCGTGCCGCCACCTCGCCGAGAGCCCGCTGGACTCCGGGAATCCACAGCCCCTCGCGGGCGATCTGGCGGCCGTCCCGCGGGAAGCCCGCGCGCGGCAGGATGCGCTCCGCCAGATGCAGGCACAGCCAGGCACGCCATTCGCGGATTTCCGCCCGGGGGCCGCTCATCCGGCTGGCAAGGTGCTGGAAATGCCGCACGGGATTGCCCAGGTAGCCGCAATGCCCGGCCGCGGACTGGCGCAGAATCCAAGCCAGCGCCTGATAGGGCGGGGGATGAACGAGCAGCACGGGAGCGCCGTCGGACAGGTCCGCCATCCAGGCTTTGTCGAGTTGAAGCACCGCCTGCGCGGGCTTGCCGGCCAGCCACTGGGATTGCGCGTAGCGGAGGGCATCCTGATAGAACGCAGCGCCGCGCGCGCCGCCGTGCCGCCGGGTGATGGTGAAATCATGGAGCTCCGCCACTTGCGGAAGCCAAGGGCACGGTGGATTCCGGCAGGCTGCGGGCGTGTGATCGCTCATTGCGGCGAATCTCCGTCCCGCCCTGCGGCGGTGCCAGACAAAAACGATGCGGAGTTTTTCAGCGGATTCACACGGTTTCAAGACTTGCATCCGCCCGATGATCATCAATCCTTCGCGCCGCATGAGCCGATTGGAAGGAAAAGTATTAGTGGCACAAGGTGGCGGCCCCACCCATGTGATCAACCAAAGTGTCGTGGGTGTCGCTCTTGAAGCCCGCAAGTTCACCCAAGTGACCGCCGTTTACGGTGCCGTCCACGGCGTCCGCGGCATCGTGGATGAAAACTTCGTCGATCTCACCCGTGAGACGACCCATAATCTCGAACAAGTGGCGGACACGCCGTCCTCGGGGCTGCTCTCCACCCGTGACAAGCCGGACGAGGAATACTGCGCCCGCATGTTCAAGGTGATGCAGGCCCATGACATCCGTTACTTCTTCTATGTCGGCGGCAACGATTCATCGGACACCGTGCGCATCGTCAACGAGCAGGCCAAGGCCGCGAATTACGAACTGCGCGCGATCCACATCCCCAAGACCATCGACAACGACCTGATGGAAAACGACCACTGCCCGGGCTTCGGCTCCGCGGCGCGCTATGTAGCGCAGGCTTTCATGGGCGTGAACCTCGACAACCGCGCGCTCAAGGGCGTTTATATCGGAGTGGTGATGGGTCGCCACGCAGGATTCCTCACCGCTGCCTCCGCCCTGGCACGCAAATACGTCGATGATGGTCCGCACCTTGTTTATGTGCCGGAACGCCCGTTCGACACGGATAAGTTTCTCGCCGACGTGGACCGGGTTTATTCGAAACACGGCATGTGCAGCATCGCCGTTTCCGAGGGGATTTCCGACAAGGACCACACGCCGATGATCACCAAGCTGATGGGTGTGGAGGAACGCGACGCACATGGCAACGTGCAGCTTTCCGGCACCGGCGCGCTGGGCGACCTGCTGTCTGACACCGTGAAAAAAGGCCTCGGTCTCAAGCGCGTGCGTTCGGACACCTTTGGTTATCTCCAGCGCTCGTTCATTGGGTGCCGCTCGGATCGTGACGCCCGCGAGGCTCGCGAAGTGGGTGAAAAGGCCGTGCAGTTCGCCATGTGGGACAACGTGGACGGCTCGGTAGTCATCCGCCGCCCGGTGCTCAACTACGGCGTGGATTACGAGTTGGTGCCGCTCACCCTGGTGGCCGGCAAGACCCGCCACATGCCGGACGAGTTCATCAATGCGGACGGCAACGGCGTGACCCAGGATTTCCACTCCTACTGCCGCCCGCTGCTCGGGTCCAGCCTGCCGGAGCCCCACCGCCTGCGCGCGCCGATGGTGCCGAAGATCCTCAACCGTTAGACTCCGGCCCGTTTGCCCGCCGGATGAATGGCAGGCCGGGGTCTTGTGCAAACGCATGGCTGAACAAGATGTTGTCCCCGCTCATCCATCTGATTCTGGATGCCTTCGCCAGCAATGCCACCGACGTCTTTATTGCGGAGGGCGAGCCGCCGCGCATCCGCCGTGATGGTGACTTGGTGGTGCTGCATCCGGGGCCGGTGACGCGCGCGGCCATGGAGGAGTTCTGGGCCAACTGCGGGATTGATCCCGCGTGCCATCACGAGGCGGACATTTCCTGGCAGGCTGCGGAGGGAATCCGGCTGAGGGTGAATCTCTATCACACACTCGGCCGCCTCGCCGCCGTGATGCGGCCGATCCGCCGCGAGATCCCCACCCTCGAGCAGCTCGGCCTGCCGGTGGAGCTGCTGCAATCCTGGATGCGCCGCCGCTACGGGCTCATTCTGGTGTCCGGCCCCACCGGCTCCGGCAAGTCCACCACCGTGGCCTCCTGTCTCGATTGGATCAACCACCACCACGCCCGCCACATTGTGACGCTGGAGGACCCGATTGAGTATCTGTTTGAAAACGATCTGGCACTTTTTTCCCAGCGGGAGATTTACCGGGATTCGGAGAGCTTCGCCAGCGGCCTGCGGTCCGCGCTGCGCCAGAGCCCGGACGTGATTTTCCTCGGTGAAATCCGCGATGCGGAAACCGCCGTCACCGCGCTTCACGCCGCCGAGACCGGCCACCTCGTCATTTCCACCCTGCACAGCAGCAGCGTGGTGGAAACCATCGACCGCTTTTCCCACCTGCTCAAATCCGAGTCCGCCGGAGCGCTCAATCTGCTGGCCACCCAGCTGGTCGGCGTTATTTCCCAGCAACTGCTGCCGCGGCCGGACAGCGGTCTTTTCCCCGCTCTCGAATACCTTCAGAACGAGGCCGCCACCCGCCGCTGGATTCTCGAGCACCGGATTCCCGAACTCCAGGACCACCTGCACAAAAACCGCGGCCCCACGAATTGCTCGCTGCTGCATTACCTCGTGGCCGCCGCGCAACAGGGCCTGGTGGATGCGGATATCGCGCGCTCCGCCTGCCCGCGGCCGCAGGATTTTGATCGCGCCATGCGCGGAATTTCCGGATAGCAGTGCAAACCATGGCCCGCGACATTACCGAGTATCTGCGAGAAGCCGTTGCCCGCGGCGGATCGGACCTTCACCTCAGCGCGTGGGCGCCGCCGTGCATCCGCATCAACGGCATGATCCATCGGCTTGAGGAAACCGCCTTCGACCCGGAAACCGTGCGCAATCTCGTTCTCGACACCCTCACCGAGGCCCAGCGCGCCACGCTCGAAGACGAGCTGGAGCTTGACTATGCGCTGCAGGTGGAGGGCGTGGGCCGTTTCCGCGGCAATGTCCACATCGCCCGGGGCAACGTCGAAGCCGCCTTCCGCTTCATCAGTCAGGAAATCCCCGAGCTCGAAAGTCTCGGCCATCACGATGTGGTCCGGAATTTCTGCAAACTCCGCGGCGGCCTGGTCCTGATCACCGGCATCACCGGCTCCGGCAAGTCCACCACCCTGGCCTCGATGGTGAAGCGCATCTCGGACAGCCGCAGCGGCGTGATCGTGACCTTGGAGGATCCCATCGAGTTCGTTTTCCAGCACAGTTCCTGTCTCATCAAACAACGCGAAATCGGCGGCGATACCCGCAGTTTCCCGCGCGCCCTGCGTCAGGCGCTGCGCCAGGATCCGGATGTCATCGTTGTTTCCGAAATGCGCGATCTCGACACCATCCGCATCGCCCTGACCGCGGCCGAGACCGGACACCTCGTGCTCGCCACGCTGCATACCGCCGATGCGCCGCAGACCATCGATCGCCTGGTGGACGTGTTTCCCGCGGAGCAGCAACCGCAGATCGTCACCCAGCTCGCCAGCTGCCTGGAGGGCATCGTCTGCCAGCGCCTCATTCCCCGCGCGGATGGCAAGGGCCGCGCGCTTGCCTCGGAGGTCCTCGTTCCCGGTCACGGCATCCGCAACTGCATCCGCGAGCGGAAACTCGAACAAATCGTCGGCCTGATGGAAATCGGCCACCGCGTCGGCAACCGCACGATCGACCAGAGCATCCTGAGTCTCTTGGAAGCCGGCGCCATCACCTACGAGGAAGCCATCTTCCATTGCCGCGATCCCAAGTCCTTCGAGGGCTACCAAGCCCCGAAGCCCAAAAGGAAATCCCTGTGGGGCTGAGCGGAAATCGAAACGCCCGGGCATGATTTCCGGTAATGGTGGCGCTGCGATTGCGCAAAATGTTCAAAACATGGCTTGATTCCCCGGCGTTCCCGGCTAAAACGCCGCCCCCTCATGCCGGACCCGTCACGCACGCTTAAAATCGCGATTCCCAAAGGCAGCCTTCAGGAGCCCACCATCGAGCTCCTCGCCAAGGCCGGCTACGAGGTTTACGTTTCCTCCCGCGGCCTGCGTCCGAGTTCGAATGATCCGGAGCTCGACCTCTATCTCATCCGCGCCCAGGAAATCGGCCGCTACCTCGGCCAGGGTTTCATCGACTGCGGCATCACCGGCTACGATTGGGCCTATGAAAACGAGGTGGATCTGATCGATCTCGCCGAGCTGCCATATTCCCGCGCCACCACGCGGCCCACGCGCTGGGTGCTGGTCGTTCCCGAGGATTCCCCGATCCGCAAGCCGGAGGATCTCGAAGGCAAGCGCATCGCCACCGAAGGCGTCGGCATCACCAAGCGCTGGCTCAAGGAGCGCGGCATCCACGCGGAGGTCGAGTTTTCCTGGGGTGCCACCGAGGTCAAGGTGCCGGATCTGGTGGATGCCATCGTCGATGTCACGGAAACCGGTTCTTCCATCAAGGCCAACCGGCTGCGCATCGTGGACACGCTGCTGACCTCCTTCCCGCACTTTTACGCCAACCCCGTGGCGGCCGCTGATCCTTGGAAAAAGGAGAAAATGGAGCGCATCGCCCTGCTCATCAAGGCGGCCCTCGGCGCCCGCGGCAAAGTGGGCCTCAAAATGAACCTTCCCAGCGCCGCGCTGCCGGAACTTCTCGAAAAACTTCCCTCGCTCCGCCGTCCCACCGTTTCCAACCTGTCCGAAGACGGCTGGGTCGCCGTCGAGACAGTGATTGACGAAATCGTCGTCCGCGACATCATCCCCGAACTCAAGCGGCTCGGGGCCGAGGGCATCATCGAGTATCCGCTCAATAAAATCGTCCCCTGAATCCCTTTCACCGCAACCTAACACCGACCGCAAACGCCATGGGCTCCATCAAGAAACGCCGTAAGACCAAAATCAACAAACACAAGCGCAAGAAGCGCATGAAGCAGAACCGCCACAAGAAGCGCCTCCGCTACAAGTCCTGATTTCCAGGATTGATTGTTGCTTTTTTCAAGCGCCAGAGGCTCGTTCACACGGGCCTCTGGCTTTTTTCGTGACCGCGCATGAGCCTGCAAGTCGTCGTCCATTTCACGGTGATCTACGAGTCCGCCGATTGGCTCGTCGTGGACAAGCCCGCGCCGCTGATTGTCCATCCGGCCAACCGCAAGCCCGAGCCCACCCTGCTCGGCGGCGTCGAGAAACTGCTCGCCTACGAAATGGAAAACGGCGCCTGCCCGGCCATCGTCAACCGGCTGGACCGGGACACCAGCGGCCTGATCATCGTGGCCAAGCACAAGGCCGCCGCCCGCGAACTCGGCATGATTTTCGAGCGCCGCGAGGTGGAAAAGGAATACCTCGCCATCGTGCTTGGCTGGCCGGAGGCGGACGCATGGGAATGCACCGAGCCGATCCTGCGCGCCGGGGAAATCGGCCCCTCGCCCATCTGGGTGCGGCAGATCGTGCATCCCGCAGGCCGCGAGTGCCGCACGCGTTTTCGCGTCGAGCAACGCTTCGAGCGAGGGGAGGGGAGATTCGCGCTCGTCCGTTGTTTTCCGGAAACCGGGCGGATGCACCAACTCCGCGTGCATCTGGCCCACAGCGGCCACCCCATCGTCGGCGACAAACTCTACTCGGGCGATGGCTCGGAATACATTTGCTGGATGAAGGATGGCTGGACGCCGGACTTGCAACAGCGCCTGCTGCTGCCCCGCCACGCGCTCCACGCCGCGATGCTGGCCCTGCCATGGCGCGGCACACGCAGGCAATGGCATGCGGGGCTCGCCAGCGACCTTGCTGATTTCGCCGCCGGAAAAGAAGTCGCCGAAACTCCCGGAGTTGTCATCTGGAGCCGGCATGACGGTTGAGGTGTGCCCAGCGTTGGAATTGCTTTCGCTCGCGGCGGAGCATCGCTATTCTTCGTTCATGTCACCGCTGGCCGATCTCGTTTCCTTTCTCGACTGCGAACTCCGCATCGCGGAAATCCCGGATTACCCCGGCGCGGTCAACGGCCTGCAACTGGCCAACGAGGGCAAGGTCCAGCGCATCATTGCCGCCGTGGATGCCTCGCTGCCCGTCATCGAAGCCGCCGCAGCCGGCGGGCCGGGTCTGCTCATCGTCCATCACGGCATGTTCTGGCAAGGTGTCCGGCCGGTCACCGGGCCGTTTTACAGGAAACTCAAAACCGCGATGGAGGCCGGCTTGGCCATTTACTCCGCGCACCTTCCGCTGGACGTCCATCCGCTGTGGGGAAACAACATCCAGCTCGCTAAGGCCATCGGCATGATCGATCCACAGCCGTTTTTCGACTGGAAAGAGGTTTTCCTCGGCCTGCGTGGATCATGGAACGGCTCGCGCGATCATCTTGCCGCACTTCTGGGTCAGACAGTAGGCGGCCGCGTCCACGTCTGCCCCGGCGGGCCGGAGGAAATTTCCTCCATCGGCCTGATCACCGGCGGCGCTGGCAGCGAGGTCGCCAAAGTCGCGGCAAGCGGTGTGGACACCTTCATCAGCGGCGAGGGTCCGCACTGGAGTCATCCACTGGCGCTGGAACTCGGCATCAACCTGCTGCTCGGTGGCCACTACGCCACCGAAACCTTCGGCGTGAAGGCCCTGGCGCATGCACTCGCCGCGAAATTCGGCCTGCCCTGGGAATTTCTGGATCAGCCCAGTGGATTGTAAGTCAACAGCTTGGGATACATGGCGGAGCGGATACGGGTGACGGGAATCGAACCCGTATTTCAAGCTTGGGAAGCT
>RPOS01000117.1 GCA_003820635.1 Verrucomicrobiaceae bacterium
ATCTCACTGATGCCGCCGAAGTCACCACCGTCCATGTTGAACAGCGAGTTGAACGCGGTGGGGGCGAAACCGGACACCGGCAGGAAGCCTTTGGGCGGCACGACGTAGCGGCAACCCAACACCGAGCGCAGCTGCTCGAAGCCAAGCGGATATTGCGAGCCACCGGCCCTTGCGCCACCGGAGTAGAGGCGCAGGAAGCCGCCGAAGTCGCGGTCCGCAGTGCCGTAGTCCATGTCCACCGGGCCGAGCAGGACCGAGTTGTTCCTGGACTTGGAGAGCGCGCGCAGTGCCACGTAGTCACCCTTGAGGATGGCTCCGGAGAACGAGGCGGTGCCACCATCCGGCAGGTTCATGGCGAGCGCGAGCCTGCCATTGCGATCAATGCTGCCGACGGCCGTGGCGTCACCGCGCGGGCCCTGGGCCAGCGAGGAAGTCGTGCTGATGGCCATCGTCACCCGGCCGGTAACCGGATACGGGTTGGACTTACCATACTGTGCCTGGCGCAGCTCGATGCCGAGGGTTTGCCCGGTCGAGGTCTCCGCATTGCCGAGGATGATCCAGTTGCCCGTGGTCTGCTCGACCAGTTTGAGCTTGATGGAAACCACATTTGGCAGGCCTGCCGGGGCGGCACCGACGTAGTATCCCTCAGAATTGAAACTGCCCTTGAAGCTGCCCTTGAGCGACGGGGTGAGGCCGGCCAGCGAGGACGAGAAGGCACCCTTGGTGTTCAGACTGAGCGTCTGGCGGGCGATGTGGCCCTGCTCCGGATCGAAGATCAGGCCTTCATAGCTGCCAGCCACGCCGGGAGCGGTGAAGGAAATGATCGGGCCACCGGAACCAAGCGACGGAACACCCGCAAATGGATCGCGGACGAGTGGATCCGTGCCGTTCTGGATCTCATCGTAATCCGAATAGCCATCGCCATCAGTATCACTGGCGCCCGGGTTGGTGGCGGTTTTCTCAAGCAGGTAGCCGCGGGTGGTGTTGACCTGGGCGGAATTCCAGCCAAAGGAGGTGCCGGAGTTGAGGAAGGCCGCCTGGCGGGTGCCGACAACCGGGAGATCGACCGTCCAATTGGAATAAGCGCCGGGGACGGGCGAGTAGATGCGGCCACCGCTGAGGCGGATGGTGGCCGTGGCCGTGGCGGCGGTGGTAAAGCCGCCACCGGTGAGGGTGACCGTGGGTGCGGAAGTGTAGCCGGTACCGGGGCTGAGGATGGTGATGCCGGTGACCTTGCCACCGCTCACGGTGGCGACTGCGGTCGCACCGGTGCCGCCACCACCCGAGAAGCCGACAGTCGGGGCGCTGGTGTAGCCCGCGCCGCCGCTGGAAACCGTGATGGTGGCAAGGTTGGCACTTACGATGGGGGTGAGAGACGCTGTGGCGGTGGCACCCGCACCGTTGCCACCGGAAAGAGCGACGGTGGGAGCGGAGGAGAAATTGGTGCCGGGATTGGCCACGGTGATGGCCGTCACCTGGCCGCCACTGATGGTAGCGGTGGCGGTGGCCCCTGTGCCGCCGCCGCCGGTGAAGGTCACGGTGGGGGGCGTGGTGTAACCGAAGCCGCCGTTGGTGACGACGATGGAGGAAACCCGGCGGGTCAATACGGCCTCCACCGGATTGCTCAGGGTGAGCGTGCGGGTGGAGGTGTTGATGGCAGTGATGGTGGTGTTTGCGGAGATGCCGGAGGCAAAGACCGGACGCCCCACGGTGAAGGAAGCCGTGTTGCTGACATTGGTGAGGGTGGCATTTCCGGGCACGAAATCACCAACGGCTGCGGTGCCGATTTCCGGACCGGAGAGGCTGCCATTGGCGGAGACCCACTGGTAGCGGCCACTGGAAAGCGTGTCGTGCGCGCCGATCCAGAGCGGGGCAGTCAAACTGACGGAAGGATCGAAATTGTTGGGCATGGGCACCGGTAGCGTGCCTGTGAGCAGTCCGCGCTTGATGGCGTAGAGTTTTTGCGGGCTGTCGATGACCGCCAGGCGGCCACCCTTGGCCTTGGCATCGGCGATGGCCTGCTCGAAGGTGAAGCTGCCCGCTATCGCTTCGAACGGATAGACCTCCACACGGTCCAGCAGACCGTCGTCATCCGAATCGGTGTCAAATGGGTTGGAGCCAAGGGCCAGTTCCTCGCTGTCGGAGAGGAGGTCCGAGTCGGCATCCTGGGCGAGTAGTGGATTCGTGTGGAAGAGCGCCGTCAATGCAATGAGAGGCAAAGTCCGGACGAAGAAGGTTTTCATAAAGAGATAAGATTAAGCGAGTGGGTGGCGTTGTAAGACGGGAGGTTACGGGGCTCAGAGCGGAGGCAGGACGCCATCGAGGGATTCCGGGCCATCGGCCGCCGCGGGAATGGTGGCACCGGCGTCGGCACCGCGGAGCGGGCGGCCGGTGGCATCGATGATCTGGGCGGTGACGAAGACGATGAGGTTGCTCTTGATGCGGTTCTCGGACTTGGTCTGGAACAGGCGGCCGATGAACGGGATATCTCCAAGGATGGGCACGCTGTCCTCGACGTTCTGGACGTCCTCGCGCATCAGGCCACCGATGGCGACGGTGTAGCCGTCATAGATGGTGAGGGCGGTGTTGACGCGGCGGGACGAGAAGACCGGCATCTCGATGCGGTTCTCGGTGAGGGTGATCTGGACCGGGTTGCCGGCAATGTCGGTGCCGCCGGACTGGATGGGGCTGCCGTAGTTGATGAAGCCCTCGAACTCGACGATTTCCGGCACGAAGCGCAGGTCGATCATGAAATCGTTCTCACCGATGGTGGGCTCGATTTCCAAGGTAATGCCGGTATTGCGGGTCTCGAAAGCGGTGGGCGTGGCCGGAGTGACCGGGAAGGAGGAAACACCTCCACCGATGCCGCCGCCACCACCGCCGACGGTGTCGGAGCCGACCTGGGTGGGCAGTTCCGGGGGTTCGTATTCGGTGGGGTAGATGAATTCACGGATGATCTCGATGGTCGCCTTCTGGCCGGAGCGGGCAGTGACGGAGGGAGCCGTCATGAGGTCCGTGCCCTTTTTCTGGGAAAGGCCGCGCATGATCACCTTGATGTCACCATCCGAGAAAAGGCCGGTGAGGGCCATGATGCCCGGTGCCACACTGGCGTTCTGCGCGGTGCGGTCCGGATTGTTAAGGACGGCGTCAATGTTGTTGCGGTTGATGGCGCCATCACCGCTGCGGTTGCCGGCGGTGAGGATGTTTGAGACCTCGTTCGCGCCGGCAGGGACGCCCGGGATGAGGGGGCCGGAAAAATCCGAACCGGTGCGCGGCATGCCGCTGCCGGTGGTGCCACCTGAACCGAAGACGGTGCCCTCGGAGTTGGCGCTGAAGGGACCGATGACCCAGTCGAAGCCGAGTTCCTCGCCGTTTTCCTGGGAAATCTCGACGAACTTGGTGGTGATTTTGACCTGCTTGGGCTGCTGGTTGATGAGCGCGCTGACGAGCTGCTCCACCTTGTCGAGCTCGGTGGGGGTGTTGGTGACGAGCAGGACGCCGTTGGAGCTGAGGGTGGCGGAAGTTCCTTCCCCAAAGTTGACGCCGGAGGTCTTGAGGAGATCGATGATGGGCCTGCGGGCCGTCAACTTGGCCGCACTGCCGCCGGCAGGTGCCTCGGCAAAGGGATCCGCCTCGCCGCCGCCGCCCTCGGCCCCGCCGCTGTCGAGCGAGGATTGGAAATCCGGCGGCACGCTGAAGGTGCGGGTGAAGACATCCTCGTCGGTCTCGGTCTGGGGGACCAGGGTGACGGCGAAGTCATCCACCTTGTAGCGGAGCTTGGTCTGATCACAGATGTATTTGAGGGCCACGGCGAGCGGCACATTGCGGATGCGGAGCTCGCGGACACGCAGCGTGGCGGGATCACCACCACCGAGCGGCAGGCCCTCGGCAGCGCCATCGGCGGCATCAAGGCCGGCATCGGCATCACCACCACCGACGGCGGCGGCCCTGGGGCGGCGGACGACGAAGTTGACACCCTTGCGGGCGGGGTCGAGCTCCAAGGTGTCGAGCTCGGCGGAGCGCAGGCGGAGGAAGTCGATGGCCTCCTCCACAGTGGTGTCCTCGAAGTCGATGCGCGGGACAATGATGCGGCGGAGTTTCTCGGTGATGTAGGCGACGCCTCCAATATCGCTGCCCTGAGTCCTGCCATCATCCGTCAAAACCGGGGCCTCGGCGGGAACCGTGAGTTCCCATGCGGCGTCCACTTGGCCGAGCAGCTCGGCGCGGGTCTGATCGTAAGCGGCGCGGTAGTAGTCCGACTTTGCGGCGGCGATGCGCTCCATGCCACGGCGGGCGGCGGAGTTGTAGGGATCGATGCGCAGGACGTTTTCGTATTCGCGCTTGGCGGCGTCGAACTTGCCGAGGTTGAAGTTGCCTTCCGCAGTGTAGAGGGTGCGGCGGACCTTGTCCACGTTCTGGCTGTGCTCATAGGTGAGCGCGGGATTGGTGCGGATGGGATCGTCCAGATAACCGAGCTCGCGCTTGGCGATGGCGTTGTTGGGATCCACGGCAATGACGTTGTCGAGCAGGGTGCGGGCCTCGGTGTATTTGCCCACCTTGCGGTGCTGCATGGAGAGGGCGACGCTGGCATCGGCGAGATGCTCGGTGTAGCTCTGGCGGCGGTCAGCAAACATCGGTGCATCCGGCACTTTCTGGAGCGCTTGGGAATACTTGTCCACGGCCTGTTGGTAATCCCCCTTGGCATAGGCATCACGGCCTTCGGCGAGAAGGCGGTCGGCTTCGGCCACGTCGTTCTGGCGGCGGACCATTTCACGTTGGGCAAGGCTGCTGTAGCCGTAGCCGCCTTCACCGGCGTTTGCCACGGTGATGACTGCTGGCAGGGTGGATGCTACGGCCATCAGGGCGACGGCGGTGCGGCTGGGGCGATACATGGACGGATGTTGCATGGTGGGCTGAGGTTTTCTGGCGAGGTTTGAGGGACTTGAAAAGCGATTTCTAAAGGAAAGCGGGGGTTAGTGACTCAAGGGTTGAACTGCGGGAAGCCACCCTTCTTGATTTCCACGGTCTGGCGGTTTCCGGCGGCATCCGGGTATTCGACGATGACGGAGCCCGGAGTGACGGATTTGAGGAAGTAATCCTTGGCCGGAGCGTCCGGCGGCAGGGCAAAGGCGGTGTTTTCCTCGACCTTGATTTCATTGCCGGCCATTCCCAAGGCTTCCAGCGAGAGGATGGCGGTGCGGTCATACTGCACGTGCTCGTTCTTGCGCTCCTCGGAGAGTGGCGAGGGGATTTCATAAACGAGGCCTTTTTTGTTAGGCCGCTGGTCCTCGATGCGGACGATGGTGACCTCCATCTCGATGTTGATCTTCTTGTTGAGTTCCTTGCGGACCTCGGAGCCGAGCAACTTGAAGCGGTTTTTCATGGGCTCCTTGCTGAAGAAGAGTTCGTCCGGGCCGATCATTTCAGCGGCGGTGACGCGGTTCTTGCGGCCCTGGCCATCCTCGTAGGTGAAGGGGAACTTGCCCTCGGAGCCGTAGCCCGGGCGGATGACCCAGGCGAGGCTCTCGTCCTTGGCATACATCAGCTTGGCGATGAGCGCCGGGAAGGACTTGGCCGAGTTGGGATCGGTGTTGGCGAGGAACTCCTCGCGGTTGGAAAAGCCGTCGCCATCCGGATCGCGGTCCGGGGAATCGGCGTAACCGGGATCGATGCGGTTCTCGATCCACCAAGTATTGGGGATGGGCGGGTGGATGGGCGCGTCCTTGAGCAGATCGACGGGTTTTTCCGGCGCGCTCCTGGCGACGAAGAGGGCGATGCCGGTGAAGAGATCGACGGGCCGCTCGGCATCAAGCGCTTGTTTCCAAGTGCGGTCGAGTTGCATGGACTGGAGCGCCATGGGGATGCGCTCGGCACCGGCGACGGCGGTGTTGTTATTGCCCGCGCCCTTGAGGCCGGTGCCGAAGTCCTCATCGACGCCGCCGGACTTGGACCAACCGAGGTAGGCGAGGCCGAGAGCGACCGCAACAGCTCCGCCGAGCGCGGCTTTTTCGTAATTCTTGGAAAACCAGGACATGGGAAAATGGGCGTGGAGTCGGGGATGATCAGGGAAGTTTCTTGGCAGGCAGGAACTGCAGGATGTCCAGCCGCAGGAAGACATGGACTTCCTCATTGCCGAGGACCTGGGCGAGGATGCGGCTGGAGTCAGCGGGCGTGGGCGCGGCTGCCTCGCCGGCACCTTCCGCAGCGGGCTCGTCGCCCGGCAGGACGATGGCCCCGCCGAAAACATCGCCAGAGGCGGGAGCGGCGGGAGCCGCAGTGGCGGGCTTGTCGAACTTGGCATCGGCGGCGCGCGGCGCTTCCTTTTTGGAGTTGGTGATGCGCAGTGAGCGGATCACGACGTATTGCGGGTCCAGCTTGACGATGGAGGAGAGGAACTCGCGGACGGATTGTTTCGGGCCGGTGAAGGTGATTTCCAGCGGCAGCGGGCGGGCGACGTCGTTCGGCTGGGGTTGGTAGGCATTTCCCTGTTCCTCCGGGAGGGGTGGGCGGTGGATGTTGATCAGGGCCGAGGCACCGGACTTGGAGAGGGCGAGGAGGAGGTGCTTGATGCCGCCGAGCTGATATTCCAGCAGGCCGGTGGCATTGCCGCCTGCGAGCGTGGTCTTGTAGTTTTCAAAGCCGCAGAAAAACCCCTCGGGCACGGTGGTTTCGGCATCGGCGAAGGCCTTGAGCACCTCTTCGTTGACGGACTTGAGGCGGTTGGTGAAATCCTGGGGCGAGACGTTGGCGATCTCCTTGGGGCGGAAGGCTTCGAAGGCGGCCTGGAGGGACTCGGTGGCCTTGCGGTATTCCTCAAGCGCCTTGTTCTTGCCGTCGCGGTTTTCCGCACGGGGGTAGAGTGCGAGGCTCTCATGGGAAGAAGCTTCGGCGGCGGCGGCATCGAATTGCTCCTTGGCCTGCTCGTAGCGGGAAGCGCCCTTCGATCCCACGAAGAACAGGACAATCACACCGAGCAGGGTGCCGCCGGCGAGGGCCACGAGAAACTTGTTATCCTTGATCCAACTCATATTTCAAAAACGGCTGATGATTGCTGGCATCACTTGATGGCCACCTCGCGGGCCAGTGGCAGGGTGATTTCAAAAGGCAGGCCCAGTTCACCGGGCTTTCCGGTGACGGTGATGGAGAGAATCTGCTCGTCGCTGAGCACGGTCTGCTGGCCATCGGGGCCGGGCACGGTGAAGCGGAAGCTGGTGGAATTGTCCCGCAGGTTCTTGAGCAGCACGGAGACGACGTTCTGGCTGCGCGGGTTTTCACGCCAGAAGCCCTTGATGCGCACGGCATTGGCGGTGGCCACGGAGGATACCGGAGCGGCCTGGCGGCCGCGCTGCGGCTGCTCCGGAGCCTCGTTGCGGATGTCCGCCAGCGAGGAGGCACCGTATTTGGCATTGGCGAACTCGGCCTTGACCACCGACTTGCCGTTCTGGGCCTTCTTGTTGGCCGGGGCTTCAGGGCTAGCGGCCTGGAGCGGATCGTAGCCATGGATCGGCTCGAAATCGGTAAGCCACACGGCATCGCTGGCGAAGGCACCGCGCAGCTCGGCGAGCAGGTCCATCCAGAACGCGTGATCATTCTCCACGCCGGTGTAGGCATCGGCGATCTGGCGCAGCGCGGCTTCCTTGCGCAGCAGGGCATCGATCTCGGTTTTGAGCGGGGCGAGCGAATCGCGCTGCTCGGCCATGGTGCGGGCGCGGTCCGCGGCGGTGCTGGCGGCGATGTTTTGAAAGACGGCCCACACGGCCATGCCACCGAGCAGGACGGCGGCGGCGGCGATGAGGAAGGGCTTGCGGCGGTCCGCCGCGCGCGCCTGCTCGACGACGGCGGGGACGAGGTCGATGTTGATCTCGGACTTGCCGATGCCGCGCAGGCCGAGGCCGACGAGCTCGCCCATGAGATGGCCCTCGCGCTGGACGATGGCGGGGTCCACGCCCTTGCCGATGGCGAGGTTGCGGACGGGATTGAAATACTGGACGGGGAGGTTGAGCTTTTCCTCAAAGAACTCGAGAGTGTAGGGCAGATTGGCCCCGCCGCCGGCGAGCAGGATCCTGCGCGGGGCGCTGCCGCCGTGCTGGCTGCGGTAGTAGTTGGTGGTGCGGGCGATCTCGGCGGGCAGGCGGCTGAGGGCGTTGCGGATGACCATCGCCAGCGCGGCGACGGCCTCGTCCATCTGCTCGGTGTGGCCACCGCCAAGGGCGACCAGGCCGTTGGAAACCTTCTGGTGCTCGGCCTCGATGAAGGAAATGTTGTATTCCTTGGCGATGGCGGCGGTGACGGCGGAACCGCCGATGGCGATGCTGCGGGTGAAGAAGCGCTTGCCCTCGATGTAGAGGAGGTTGCTGGTCTTGGCACCGATGTCGATGAGCAGGACGGGCTCATCAAGCTGGCCGTAAGTGGAGCGGAAGGCGTTGTAGAGGGCCATCGGCGCGACATCCACCTCGGCGGTGCCGAGGCCGCTGTCATTGACGGCGCTGTTGATTTCATCGAGCGCGTCGCTCTTGATGGCGACGATGGCGACTTCCTTTGCGGCGCCGCCCTCGATGAGCTCGTAATCCCAGACGACTTCCTGCAGCGGGAAGGGCACGTGCTGCTGGGCTTCGAAGGTGACGAGTTGCTCGATGTTGTCGTCCTGGACGGGCGGCAGTTTCACGAAACGGGTGAAGACGGCCTGGCCGGAAATCGCATAGCGCGCCTTGGTCTTGCCGAGCTTGAGGCGCTGGGCGAGATCCGCGATGGCCACCCGGGTCTGGGCGATGCGCGAGGAATCCATCGAGGGATCCGCCACGATGGATTCGGAGTCGTATGCCTTAAGGACCAAACCGCCGCCTTTCGAAACCTCGAAGGCGGCCATGCTGATGCGCTGGGATCCGATGTTGATTGCGACGCTTGTCTGAGTGTCAGCCATGATGCGGGAGAAATGGGAGAAGGGATGGGCAACGCGGGCGGATCGGATGGCGGGGCTCAGCGGGAACTGCGGGAGTCGAGCACTTCCGCGTAGCGGTCCCACCACATGTTGCTGAAGGGGGTCTCGGCCTTGGAGAGGAGCGGCACGGACTCACTGCGGGAAATCTTGTCGGAAGCGGCATTCCACCAGCCGACCTTGAACTTGGTGGTGTCCGAGGCGACTTTTTCACCATTGATGAGGATCTCGTAGCCGACGGCCTCGACGGCGTTCTTGCCACCGCGGTCAGTGCCGGTGAGGCGCTTGAGCGAGGCGGGCGAGAGATAGACCGAGCAATAGACTTCCTCTTCGAGAGGGACATTGACGTGCTCGATGTCACGGGTGAGCAGCAGCATGGTGCCGGGCTTTTCGGGATTTTTCACCGCGATGAACCATCTCACGGTGAGGCGGTCGCAGGTTTTGGAATTGGGC
>RPOS01000118.1 GCA_003820635.1 Verrucomicrobiaceae bacterium
GAAATTTGAAATTCTAGAGCCCCGGAATGCCGAGTCCGCCGGTGAGCTTTTTCATTTCCGCGGCAGCCTTGTCCTTGCCGGTTTGGATGGCTTCCTGCACGCCCTTGAGGACGAGTTCTTCGAGGAACTCGACATCGGATGGGTCCACCACCGAGGGGTCGATCTTGATGGCGAGCACATCGCCGGCACAATTTGCGGTGACGGTGATCTTGCCGCCGCCGACTGTGGATTCGACGGTTTGAAGGGCGAGTTCCTCCTGCTTGGCGGCGAGCCCGGCCTGCATCTGCTGGGCTTGTTTCATGAGTTTGGCGATGTTCATAAGAGTGGATAAAAATTCAAGCTTCTCAGCATTTCAGTTTTCAGCGTTTACCCGGATACCACCTTGCCCTCGAATTTTTCGATGGCGGCCTGGACGAGGGGATCCTGATAGAACGGATCTTCAGCCGGTGGTTTTGGGGCGGGTTCGGGTGGGGCTGCGGGTTTGGGATCTTCTTTCCACGGCGGCGGCTCCGGCGCGGGCGGTGGCGTGCTTTCCTCGGGCGCGGCTTCGATGAGCAGATCAAATGCGGTGAGCCCGCTGGCGGCGGCTTTGGGCTGCGCGGCGGGTGTTGGCACCACTGGGGCAGGGGGCTCTTGGGAAACCGGGCTTGGCACTGGCAAAGCCGCGTCACTTTCCGGAGCGAGCATGTCCGCGCCACGGGTGAGCGCGTTGATCACATCGGTGATGCGGACTTCACCGAGCGTCTGGATGGCCTTGATCACGCCGAGCTCGAAATGCAGCCGCTTGTTGGTGGCCCATTTCATCCGCCCTTCGGCTTCGGCGAAGACGTCGATGGCGGCGAGAATGCGGTCGGGCTGGCAGTTGTTGGCGGCTTGCAGCAGGTCCTGCCAGAGCTCGGCCGGGATGCCCTCGCCATCGGCGGATGGATCCAGCTTGGCGACCAGGAGCGCACGCAGGCAGCCGATCAGTTCGCCTAACAACTGGGACAGCTCGCGGCCGCTTTCCGCCTCCTTCTGGATCAGTGAGAGCGCGGCGGGCGTGTCGCGGGCGAGCAGGGTTTTGGTGAGCGCTGCGACCTTTTCCCGCGAGGTGAAGCCGAAGACATCGAGCACGTTTTCCTCGGTGATGGCATCGCCGCAGAAGGCGACGAGCTGGTCGAGCATCGACTGGGCGTCGCGCATGCCGCCGTCCGCGCCCTTGGCGATGGCCCAGGCGGCGGTTTGATCGAGCTTGATGCCTTCCTCACTGGCGATGTGCAGCAGGTGCTTGGCGATCAACTCGGTGGGAATGGGCCGCAGGTCGAAACGCTGGCAGCGCGAGAGGATGGTGGGCAGGATCTTGTTCGCCTCGGTGGTGGCGAAGATGAATTTCACGTGCGGCGGCGGTTCCTCCAGCGTCTTGAGCAACGCGTTGAAGGCCGCGTTGGAAAGCATGTGGACCTCGTCGATGTAGTAGATTTTGAACTGCCCGCGGGCCGGGGCAAAGCGCACGGATTCGCGCAACTCGCGCACCTGCTCGACGCCGTTGTTGGAGGCACCGTCGATTTCGAGCACGTCAAGCGAGCGGCCTTCGGCGATCTCGATGCAGATGTCCTCGTCGGGGTCGAACTCGGCTTTCGGGCCGCCGGTGCAGTTGAGAGCCTTGGCGAGAATGCGGGCGGTGGAGGTCTTGCCAGTGCCGCGCGGGCCGACGAAAAGATAGGCGTGGGCGAGGCGCTTCTGGGCGATCGCATTGCGCAGCGTGCGGACGACATGGTCCTGACCGAGGACATCGTCGAAGGTTTTGGGTCGGTATTTCCGGGCGAAGACCTGGTAGCTCACGCCCGGGAGTGTAGGGAAGCCGGCCGGTTTGTCATGGCCGAGTTTCCGGGAAATTGAAAAATCTAGTCTCGGTGGTCTTTTTCCGCATCCGCATCCGGACCGGTGGTATCCAGCGGGTGCTCCTCCTCGTGCCATTTCTTGGAAACCCTGCCATCCCACCAGGCGAAGTTCATCGGGTAAGTGCCCGGTGCGAAGAGCACATGGTAGAAATGCCAGACGATGATGGCGAGGCAGGCGAGAATCGCCTCGTAGAAGTGGATGGTGACGGCCACGTCCACCACCCAGCGCGGGAAGAAACGGGTGACGTCGATCTTGAGCCAGATCATCAGCCCGGTGACGCCCATGATCACGGTGCCCCAGACGACCGCCCAGTATTCGAGTTTTTCGGCATAGCCGAATCGACCGAAGCGCGGTTGATGGGGTTTCTTGCCGACAAAATAGAGCAGGTTGCCGAACAGGTCGCGGACGTCTTGGGTTTTCGGCAGGAAATCCTTCACCAACTGGCGGCCATCGTGGGTGAAGACGGCGTAGATGACGTGCCACAGGCCGCCGGCCAGCATGATCACGCCGGAGGCGCGGTGCACCCAGCGCCGCACCGCCTCGTCCGAACCGAACAACCAGGCGAGCCAGGAATCCGGGTATTTCAGCGCGAAGCCGCTGAGCGCGAGAATCACGAAACTGAGCACCAGGACGAAGTGCTGAAGGCGCTGGTGGAGGTTCATGCGCAGCACCGTCTCGCCGCGCGAGTGATACCATTCCCGCAGTGCCCGCAGCCATGACATCAGGTTGTGGAGAAGGAGAGCTCCGATGACGACGAAGATGAGCGCCAGATAGCCGATGCGCACCCAGTGGTTGATTACCGATCCGAGATCACCATCGGCGGAATCTACCGTATGAATCGTGCTCAGCGCGAAATTTTCACCGGCACCCGGGTGGCACTTGCCGCAGGTTTCGACCAGATGGTCCTTGTGGATCGATGACTCAGGATCGGTGGATTGCAGGATCTTGTGGTAGCCGTGGCAACTCGCGCAGTTCGCGGCGTTGGCGGCCCCTCCCTTGATGGCGAGCCCGTGGTAACTGTCCGAAAACGAACTCACCCGGTCCGATGGCAGACCGAACTTGGTATTGATGCGCTCGGACTCGTGGCAGCGGCTGCACGTGTCTCCCACCTTGCGCAGGGCGGAGCTCCCAGCCAGTGACCCGATGCGGTGCTCCTCGTGGCAATGGATGCAGGTCGGGGCTTCGAGGATGCCCTTGCCGGTGGCCTTGCCGTGGACGCTGGCCGCAACGTCCTCCGCTTCCCGGGAGTGGCACTCGCCGCAGGTTTCCGACAGCTTCTGGAAATGGGTGGACGACTTTTCCGATCCGTGGGCAAACACCTCGTGGGTGCCATGGCAGTCGGTGCAGCCTGCCGCAGACTCGTCGCCGGCGCGCTGGGCGAGACCGTGCACGCTGGCTCCGAAACTCACCGACTGCTTCTCATGGCACTGGGCGCAGTCCACCTTTTGCGCCGGTTTTTCATTGTCGGGATGTTCGGCGGTCAGATCGCGGTGGCACTCGACACACTGGTTCTTGCCATGCACCGAGGCGCGGATTTTTTGTTCATCCACGAACAGTGAGACCTCACCACTGTCCTTCTCCATCGTGAGGTCCTTGTCGCTGTGGCACTCCAGACAGTTCTCGTCCGGGATGAGTTCCTCCGCCGCAGGCAGCGCTGCGGACAGGAGGAATATCAGACAGCACCCCGGCAGCAGAAGGCGGTTTATTCGTGAAACCCACTGCCCGGACCCGGTCGCTTTCATGACGGAATTTTTTGTTAGAAACTAATGCACCAGGCGGGTGACCATCGCGTAGATGATGAGCACCAGCAGGACGAGTCCTATGCCGAAGAAGGCGAAGCCGAAGGGCCGGGCGATCTTCTGCCAGCGTTCCCACTCGTCCTTGACCAGATGGCGGTCGATGCGATTGGTGGCGACGAGACGGTCATACCAGCGCTTGCGCTCGTGGAGCATCTCGGATTTGGAGATGCGGCCGGAGAAGATCACGGTATCCATCGGGAATTTCTCCAGCCGGAAGTGGGTGTTGAAGAAATGGATGGTGAAGATGAAACCGGCGGCCAGCAACGCCTCGTCCGAGTGCACGATGAGCGCGATGTTGATCACCCAGCCGGGCAGGAAACTGGTGAAGAACTGCGGGAACCACATGATCAGGCCCGAGATGCCGATGGCGAACATGCCCCAGAACACGGCGAAGTAGTCGAACTTCTCCCAATACGTCCAGCGGTCGAACTGCGGCTTGGGTCCCTTGCCGAAGAACCACTTGTTGTGGGCGACGAAGTCCCGCCAATCCTGCATGGTGGGCAGCATGGAATCCGGCCCGAAAACAGCGGCGATCAGACGCTTCAATTCCCATTTTCCGGTTTCCGGATCGCGCGCCACGCCGCGGTTTTTCCAGCAGGAAACCGTTAGGTCCCACAGGTGCAGGGCGAAATAGGTGAAGCTGACGATCGCACCAAAGCGGTGGAGCATGCGCGCGGTTTCCGCTCCGCCGAGGATCGAGAAGATCGTTTTCGCCCAGTCGGTGTAGTAGAACTTGAGCGGCATGCCGGTGATCACCAACAGCAGGAAACTGGTCACCACCAGGAAGTGCAGGAAGCGCTCGAATGGCGCGAACCGGGTGAACCACACGTCGTCCTTCTGAACCTGGAATTTCGCCTCGCGATAGGTCTTGGAGTCGTGGCGGTAGAGCCATACCGAGCGGCCCAGCCACATCAGCGTGTGGGCTCCGAAGAACGTGAAGACACCCAGCAGCAGCCCGGTCATCAGCAGGAAGGTAATGTTGAGCGACGGGTATTTTTCTCCGTCCAGCGGATTGGCGTGCGGGATGTATTTGGTGAAGCCCACCGTCGCGCCGGGGTGGCATTTCGCACAGGTCTCCACGATGTTTTCCTTGGAAAGGTGGGACTCCGGATTGCTCACGGGCAGGACATCGTGATGGCCGTGGCAATCGTAGCAGGCGGCCACATCGGAGGCCACGTTCGTCTTGCCAAGCGCCATCGCCTTGCCGTGGTAAGTGTCGCGATAATGCAGCAGGCTTTCCGCGTGACACTTGCCGCAGCGCTCGTCGCTGACCTGCTTGAAGTGGCCGTTGCTGTGCGGTTCGATTTCGTGCGCGGTGTGGCAATCGGTGCAGACCGGGCCTTCCGGGTGGCCTTCGGCAAGCAGCTTGCCGTGCACGCTCTTGTTGTAGATATCCTCGATGCCGAGGTGGCATTTGCCGCAGGTATGGGCGACGTTCTTTTTGTGAATCGGCGAGCTGCGGTCGATGCTGCGCTTGATGTCGTGGACGCCGTGGCAATCGTTGCAGGAAGGCGCGACCACCAGCCCGAGTTCCATCACGCCGCGGCCGTGAATGCTTTCGTTGTATTGTTGCGCGACGTTGGGGAAGCGCATGCGGTATTCATCGGTGAGGCCCTTGCTGCTATGGCACTTGGCGCAGGTGCGCGAGAGGTTGAGCTTGAATACCGGCGAGTTCGGGTTGTTAGAGGAGAGCATGTCGTGCTTGCCGTGGCAGGAAGTGCAACTGGCGGCTTCCGAGTCACCCATCGAGCGGCTTGCGCCGTGAATGCTCTTCTCATAAACGGCGGACTGTTCCTCGTGGCAGGACGCACAGTTTACGGGCTTTGCAGGTTTTTCGTCATCCGGGTGCCCGCCGGTCAGGTCTTCATGGCAGTCAGCGCAGGAAACCTCCGAGTGCACCGAGCTTGTGAAAACCTTTTCATCGACGAAAATGGAAATCTCCTTGCCATCCTTCTCCATCGTCAGGTCCGCATCGCTGTGGCATTCGAGACAGGTCTCGTTGGGAATGGGTTCGTCCTCCGCCCGGGCCGTCCAAGCGCCAATCGGCAGCAAGAGGGTAAAGCCAATGGCCAATCCTGCCATTCGCATGCCGGAAGCGGCACCGGAAAACCCCCTCATCAAGCGGGCCGGTCCACGCAGTGGGTTGCGTTTCATCTCTGACTGATAGGCTGACGCAATCCACCCTGGTGGCTAAGCGAAACGCGGCCAAGGCTACGCATATCTTGCTTTCAAGGAGACGTGCGACCATCACGGTCCGCGAATCTGGAAAATCCGTGATCCGGCCACCGTTGGAAATGTTTTGGTTGCAATGCCAAATCCATGGCCGCGCAATGGTCGCGCGTTTTCCCGCCTCCATTCTCTTTCCAAACGTGCTGCTCTACCTCCACATACCCTTCTGCCACCGCGTCTGCCCGTATTGCTCGTTTTACAAGCACACGCCGGGCGGTGCGCCAATCGGCACGTTCATCGAGGCGATGGCCACCGAGGCGGGAAACCGGATCCATCGCGGGGTCCGCACCGTCTATCTCGGGGGCGGCACGCCAAGCATGCTCTCGCCGCGGCATCTGGAGCGCTTGTTTTCCGCACTGCATGAAACCATCGACTTTGCAAAGCTCGATGAAGTCACACTGGAGGCGAACCCCGCGACGTTTGACCTGCACAAGGCCCGCCTGTTCCGCGAGCTTGGAGTCACACGGGTTTCGCTCGGCATCCAGTCGTTTGCACCGCATGTGCTGGAAACACTCGGCCGCGAGCACACGACTGAGCAGGCGTCACGGTCCGTGGCCATCCTGCGCGAGGCGGGAATCCCGCAGGTGAACATCGACCTGATGTTCTCGATCCCCGGACAATCCGAGGCGGACTGGGAAAACACGCTCCGCCATGCCGTGGCACTCTCGCCGGACCACATTTCCGCCTACAACCTCACCTACGAGGAGGACACCGCGTTCTTCGAGTCCCTGCGGCGGGGCGAGGTCCGCACCGACGAGGACACCGACGCCCGGTTCTTCCATCTGGCCGATGCTCTTCTAACAGCGGAAGGCTTCGATCATTACGAAACCTCAAATTACGCCAGACCCGGCATGCGCTCGAGTCACAACGAGGGCTACTGGCGCGGCGAGGATTATCTGGGGCTGGGCCCATCCGCGGTTTCCACGCTCGGTGACCAGCGCCAGAAAAACATCGCGGACACCGCGGCTTACATCACCCGTGTCCAATCGCTCGGCCACGCGCTGGATGAGGCCGAAAGGCTCGATGCCGAAGCGCGCCGCATCGAGCGCATCGCGCTCGGCCTGCGGACCACGGCGGGCATCCCGCTCACATTGCTCGCAGCGGATGCCCGCCAGCGTGCGGATGTGCTTGCCGCGGAAGGGCTCGCGCGGATCGACAACGGCCGTCTCATACTCGCCGGGCAGGGCCGGGCACTGGTCGATCCGATCGCGGCGGAGTTGGTTTGATGGGGGACGACATCACCCGTGTTCGCGTAGTTGTGAGCCGGTGGCATGATGTTAGGTTCGTGGCTCCCCCACAAATCCCCCCAGAAACACATGAAGTGCAACCTCCCCCCCCGGGTTGTGGTTCGGCGCGGCACCACGCTGATCGAACTCACCGTCATCATCCTTGTCTTGCTCTCCCTGCTCACCATTTTGTTCATGAGCGGCCGGGCGTGGAAGCGCGGCAGCGACCGTGCGTCTTGCCTGCTGAACATGCGCAACATGCAGATGGCCGCGCGCTCCTATCAGAACATGTATGGCTATCAAAGCGGCGGCCAGCCGGATCTGCGTCACGGCACGCGGGACATCGCGCGGCATCTGGTGCAGAGCGGCTACATCACGCAGGGCCTCTATGACCAGGCAAAGGGAACACGCCCCTGCCCGGGTGGCGGCATATACAATTCCGGCGCGCCGGATGTCTTTCCGCCGCCTGGCGAACTCTATCTGCAATGCTCGCTCGCCCCGTCCGACGACCACGCGCTGGAATCCGGCACCAAAGCCGACTGGTGATTTCTCCGCCCGGCACCACCGCGCGAATCCCGGGATTGATGGCCGGCGGAAACCCGCTAGGGTGCCTCCATGGCTGAGACGCGCAAGACAGGCAAAGGCCGCATTTCCCTGCTCTCGTGGTTCGGGAAGCGGGATGCGTTTTACGTGGCGGTGCTCGTGGCCGCATGGCTCGCATCCGGCTACGCGGGAAAAGTGAAGCGCGGGCTGAAGGAGGTTTTCGCACCGAAGCCGGTGGTCATCGCGCCGGATGAGGACGACATCCGGCGGCAGATCGAGGCCCGGCTGCGCGCGGAAATGGAGGAGGAACTGGAGCGTGAAATCGAGGCGATGAAAAAGGCCGCCGCCGAAAAAGAGGCGAGGGAAGCGGCCGAAGCCCGCCTGCCCGAACCGGTGCGCGAGCCGGCCCTCGGCTCGGTGACCGATGTGCGCAAGCTGCGCTCCGGCATTCCCTTCAAGACCGAAGTGAAGATCGGCCAGGGTGGCATCGCCTCTGCTGAGCGCATGGACGACTCCAGCTACACCGCCTTCTATCAACTCTCGCTGCGCCTGCCCGCTCCCGCGAAATCCATGGCCGAACTGGAAACCACCAGTCCGGCTCTCTCGGAAATCCTCCCGGGCCTGCCGCCGCTCATCGGGCAAGCCGAGGTTTCCGGCTGGTTCAACAAACTCTACAACAAGAAGGCGGAACGAGTCCGGCGGGATGCCAACGCGCTCAACGAGCTGCTTACCAAGCACAATATCTATGATTGCGAGACCATCCTGAATTTCCGCACGCCTGCCGGAAAACCAGTGTTTTTCATGCAGGCGGAGATGGATGTCGTTTCCGACGGCTCCGATGGCGACCGCCTGCCGGTGATGCCGGACTCGATCGTCAACTCCACCCACTACCAGCCGTTTACGAGTTATGGCTGGAAAAAACGCAGCACCACGCCCAATCCGATGGTGGTCGGTTGGGAAAAGCGCATCGCGGGTGCTGAAAATGAACTCGCCGATCCAGCCACCACCGCCGAGCGCAAGGCATGGCTCAAGGACCGCATCGCCTATCTGAAACGCGGCATCGCCGATCTCAAGAGACGCAGTTTCCTGATCGCCGAGTATGATCCGTTCATCGTCATTCCGGTGGATCTGCTTACTTCGAGTGATCCCTACGCGCCAAAAGTCGGCGACTACGCCGTGGTCCTGCATGAGGGGAAAATCTATCCCACCATTGTCGGCGACGGCGGACCCACCTTCAAGGTCGGCGAGGCCTCGCTGCGCATGGCGCGGGAAATCAACCCGAAGTCATCGCCCTACAGCCGTCCGGTTTCGGACCTCAAGGTGACATACCTCGTTTTCCCGGGCAGCCGCGACCCGCAGAAGGGTCCGCCGGATTATGAAATGTGGCGTCAGCGCTGCGCAGAGTTGTTAGAGCAAATCGGCGGGCTGGGGCCGGGCTACAGCCTGCACAGCTGGCAGGATTTGATTCCGAAACCCGAGCCCGAACCCGAAGTTGCGCCGACACCGGAGGCCTTGCCTCCACTTCCGCCACCGACCGCACCCACGCCGCCTTGATCCAGCCGCGTGCGGCGCTCGCGCAGGTCACGGGTTCACATCGGTCACCGGTGGCGGAGAAATCGGCGGCAGCGGTGGTTCGGGCGGCGGACGATCGAGCGGATTGGGCGGCGGCTCAAGGATGCCGGC
>RPOS01000119.1 GCA_003820635.1 Verrucomicrobiaceae bacterium
ATCCTGCGGCAACCAATCCGGCGCGGGGTTTCCGGCGGGAATGGCCGCCTCGTAGATGACATCCGGGTGAAACCAGTTTTCCAGCGGACGCCATGCATCCGGCACGTTGGCGAGCCAGATCAGCGCCCGGTGGGGCTTGGTGCCCGACTGGGTTTCCGGCGACAGCCATTTGTCGAACGGGCGGTAGCGTTTCACGAAAACCTTCCACCGCTCCTGCAACCAGAAAACATCGGTTGGCCCGGCTTTCATGGCGTTTTCCAGCGCGGCCATGCAGTGGGGCGTGCTGTGCGGTTTCTCGACCGGCAGAAACACCGCTTTCCATTTTCCAGGCGCTTCGGTGATGAGTGAGAGCGCGAGCACTTCCGCCTTGGCGCGGCGGGCGAGCAAGCTGGGCAGCGGGCTGGCGCGCGTGAGGCGGCCGAAAAACGAGACCACCTCGCCCTGCATGCCGACGCGTTGGTCGGCGAGGATGCCGACGATGCCGCCGTCGCGGAGGAAGCCGGTGACCTGATGGAAGGGATCGCGTTTGGAAAACATGCGGGTGCCATCGGCCTGGCGGCGGGCGAGCACGCGGGCGTCGAGCAGCGGGTTGTTGAGCGGGCGGTAGAAGGCACCGGTTTTGCTGCCTTTTGGAAACAAGTGGACGATGCGGCTGAGGAGTTCCCAATTTCCCATGTGGGCGAGCAGGAGGACGACTCCCTTGCCGGTGGCGAGCGCGTTTTCGAGGAGGTCGAGGTTTTCGATGTGGATGACCTTGGAGAGTTTTTCCGGTGCGAGCCGTGCGGTGTGGGCCACGGAAAGGAGGTTGGCACCGCTGCGGCGGAAGGTGGCCTTGGCCATGCGGCGGATCTCCGGCAGGTCCTTTTCCCCGGCCAGGGCGATGCGCAGGTTGCGCAGGACGATCTTGCGGCGCATCGGCATGATGTGCCATGCCATGCTGCCGAGGAATTCGCCCAAGCGAAACACCCACGGCCCGGGCAGCAGTGCGGCGAGGCCCTCGATGAGCGAGTGGCCGAGGCATTCCAGCCGCCATTGCAGGAGCTTCGGGGGACGTTTCTTTTTGCCACTCATGGGAACACTGCCTGCCGCGCTCGCGCAACGCGCTGCACGCCACGGCCTTAGTCTCATCCAGAGCGGGATGCAAGGCCGGCGCTGGGATCACGGGTTTCAAAGGTGCCCGCCGCGGCGCTTGCTCAGCCCCGCAGGCGGCGGCTCACCATGTCCAGAGCGTCCTTGGCTTCGGCCACTTTCAGCACACGCGCGGCCGCAAAATACACCAAAGCCGCCGCGCCGACGGTGGCCAACAGGCCTAGCGCACGCAGCCAGAACGGCAGTTGCGCGGGGTCCATGAAGAACCAGCGGTTCGCCGCGAGACAGACGGCGGCCATCACCGCTCCCGCTCCGGCGAGCTTGGCTAACAGCACCAGCAGATCCGCCGTGCCGAAGTCGCCCGCGTAACGGCGCATGGCGAAGTAAAGGATCAGGAAATTGAGCGTGGCGCTGATGCTGGTGGTGAGGGCGAGTGATTCGTGGCCCCAGCGCATGACGAAGACGAAGAACCAGTTGAAGCCGATGTTGACGCCCAGCGCGAAAATACTCACCAGCATCGGGATCCAGCGTTTCTCAATCGCATAAAACGCCGGTTGGATCACCTTGAGCCACGCATAGCAGAGCAGCCCGTAGCCATAGGCCCGCAGTGCGGCGGCGGTTTGCATGCGGTCGTGCGCATCAAAGGCGCCGCGCTCGTAAAGCACGCTGACGATCGGCCCGGCTAACAGAACCAGCCCCAGCGTGGACGGCAGCACGAGGAAGGCCACCAGACGCAGGCCTTTCGACAGTGTGGGTTTGAAATCCGTGCCGATTCCGCCGACCGCAGCGCGGGAAAGCGCGGGCAGCGTGACCGTGGCCACGGCCACGCCGAAGACGCCGATGGGAAGCTGCATCAGCCGGAAGGCATAACTCAGCCAGCTCACCGCGCCCTCGCCCACGCCGTAGGCGAACATTGCGTTGATCACCACGTTCACCTGCACCACCGAGGCGGCGATCACCGCCGGACCCATGAGTTTCAAAATCTGCCGCACGCCTGAGTCCTTCCATCGGAAATCCGCCACGAAACGGTAGCCCACGCGCCGCAGGGCGGGAAACTGGCAGGTCAACTGCGCCAACCCGCCGATCACCACGCCGATGGCGAAGCCGATCAGGCTGTCTTTCCCCCATGTGGGATCCATCCACCAGCCGAGCGCCGCTCCGCCGATCATCGAGCCGAGGTTGAAGAAACATGACGACAGCGCCGGTATGCCAAAAACGTTTTTGGCGTTGAGCATGCCCATCACCAGCGCGGCAAGCGATACTAACAGGATGAAAGGATACATGATCCGCACCATCGTCACCGTCAGCGCGATCTCCTCCGGGTTGTAGCTCCGCGGCGAGCTGCCGGCGCGGGAAAGCGAGGTGAGGAGCTCGACGATCCACGGCGCGATCAGAATCCCTAACAGGGTGATCAGGCTCATGAAGACGGCGGCCAGCGTCATCATCTTGTTGGCCAGCGCCCAGGCGGACGTTTCGCCCTCCGCTTTCAGTTTCTTGGAAAACGTGGTGACGAAGGCCTGCGAGAGCGCGCCCTCGGCGAACAGGTCGCGCAGCAGGTTGGGCACCTTGAAGGCGAGGTAAAAGCAGTCCATCCACCGGCTGCCGCCGAAGAGCCCGGCGAACATCATTTCACGAGCCAGGCCGAGCACGCGGCTCGCCATCACGGCAGCGCTGACTTTTCCAGTGGCTTTGGCGGACATCGGTCAGACGCGTCATAGCGCCATCCGCCGCCGCTGGCTACCGTCGGATACGGAAATTTCCCCGGTTAGGTTTTGCGGTGGATTCGGTACCTCCTGGTGCGTCGGTCCCGGGAGGAGGTTCACGAGAAATTCAGCGCGTCCATGTCGAAGACGACGGTGACGTCCTCCGGGAGCGAGGTTCGTGCCAGCACCGCCTGGACATGGCGGGTGAGCGGCCGGGCGCGCTGCGCGCGCAGCATGAGCTGGAAGCGGAACTGGCCGTGCGCCCTGACCAGCGGCGAGGGCAGCGGGTCGCCGAGCATGATGCCGTCCGGCAGGTTTTCCGCCAACCGCAGGTGCAGCGTCTGCAAGGTGAACTCCGCGCGCCGCTCGTGGTTCGAGCGCGCTGTTAGAACCGCGCAGTGCGCGAAGGGCGGGTAGGCGAACTGCCGCCGGAACTCCATTTCCTGCTCGGCAAACCCGTCGAAATCATGCCGCCGCGCGTATTGGATGGACGGCGAGTGCGGCGTGAAGGTCTGCACGATCACCTCGCCTTCCAAATCGCCGCGCCCGGCGCGCCCGGCGACCTGGGTGATGAGTTGGAATGTCCGCTCGCCGGCGCGGAAATCCGGCACGTGCAGGCTGAGGTCCGCATTGAGGATGCCGACCAGTGTGACGTTGGGGAAATGCAGGCCCTTGGCGATCATCTGGGTGCCGATGAGGATGTCGATCTTGCGCGCCTTGAAGGCGTTGAGCGTGTCGCGCAGCGCGTGCTTGCGGCGCATGGCGTCGGCATCGATGCGGGCGATCTTGGCCTGCGGCAGGACCTTGGCCATGATTTCCTCCACCTTCTGCGTGCCGTATCCCTGCATGATGATGGCGGGGTCCTTGCACTCCGGGCACTTGCGCGGGACGATGCTCTGGTGGCCGCAAACATGGCAAACGAGCCGCTCGTCGGTGCGATGATAAGTGAGCGCCACCGCGCAGTGCGGGCACTGGCAGACGTGGCCGCACTGCGGGCATTGCAGCGAGCGGGCGAAGCCGCGGCGGTTGAGGAAAAGGATCGACTGCTCGCCGTTCTCCAAACGCCGTTCCAGCGCCACGCGCAGTTTTTCTGATAGAACGGCGGGGCCGCCCTTGTGCTTCGCGGCTTCAAGCCGCATGTCCACCACACGCACCAGCGGCATCGACTGGCCATCAGCCCGCTGGTCGAGACGCAGGAGTTGATACTTTCCGGTCTGCGTGTTATGCCATGACTCCAACGATGGCGTGGCCGAACCGAGCACGATGGCGCAACCCTCGAAGGCCGCGCGCAGCACCGCCACGTCGCGCCCGTGATAACGCGGCACGCTGTCCTGCTTGTAGGTGTTTTCATGTTCCTCATCCACCAGGATGAGCCCGAGATCCGGCAGCGGCGCAAAGACGGCTGAGCGCGCGCCGATGACAATGCGCGCCAGCCCTTTGCGGATTCGGTGCCACTCGTCGAAACGTTCGCCCTGCGAGAGATTCGAGTGCAGCACCGCCACCTGGTCCTGCATCGCGGCGAAGCGCGCCTTGAAGCGGCGGACGGTCTGAGGTGTTAGAGAAATTTCCGGAACCAGAACGAGCACGGTCTTGCCCATGTCGATCACCTTTTGCGCTGCCTGGAGATAAACTTCGGTCTTGCCGGAGCCGGTGACACCTAACAGAAGCATCGGCTTGGGTGCCGGTGAGTTGAGGCTTTCCAGCACCGCGTCGAGCGCCTGTTGCTGGCTTTCGTTCAACATCAATGCCTGCGACTCGACCACCTCGTCCACACCATCGGCCTCCGGGTCGCGGCGGACCTCTTCGGTTTCCAACCGCAGCAGACCGGCCTTATCCATGCTCTTGAGCGCCGCCGCCGAGCCCTCGCCGAGGTCCGCCACCGGCAGGCGCATCTCCGGCGCGTGGGCCAGCAGTGCGAGGATGGCATGTTGCCGCGGCGCCCGCCTGGCTATTTTTTCCAACACCTCGGGCAGCGGCGCGGCATCCAGCACGGCCACACGGCGCGTCTTGGCGGAGTTTTCCTCCGACCTCACCGCCTCCGGCAGCAGTGAGCGGATCACCGTTTCAATGCCGCAGCCGTAGTAATCCGCGATCCACTCGCCCGTGCGCAGCAGCACGGGCGTGATCAACGGCTCCGGGTCGATCAGGGATTCCAGTTCGCGCAGCGCGAAGTCCATTTGTGCGCCCTCCACCATCGCCAGCACCGTTCCTGTGGCGGATTTCCGCCGCAGTGGGATACGCACCCGGCAGCCCGGCCGCACGTCGAGCCCGGTCGGCACGGCGTAGTCAAACACCAGCTCGGAAGGACCATCGATCAAGACCCGCGCGATCACCCGGCCAGCCTGCATCCCGCCTGCCCTGCGGCCAAGAGCGATTTCCGCAATGCAGGCCAGACGCCACGAGGAAATCGACCATTCAGCGAAAAATCCCTGATTTCAGGGTTGTCATTCCGAAAGACTTGGAGATAGTCAGTATGCCTTGATTAAGTTCCATCAAGATTCGCGGCCACGATTTGGCACTGCTCATGCTGGTGGCGGGCCGGCGTTGCGGACCAACCACCCCCGCCGGTTCACCCCACCCCACCCATGATCCATCGCACCGACGAGGCCCAATGCGCATTGTTTGAAGAACCCGTGCGGGAGGCCGCCCCCCTCAGACGCCGCCGCAACGCCACAACACCCCAGCCATCGGACTTCGGCCTCACCGCTCCGTCGCAACTGGTGAAAAACTACGTGCTGGACACCAACGTGCTGCTGCACGACCCGGCATCGCTCGAGCGCTTCAAGGAAAACCACCTCTGCGTTCCGGTGGATGTGCTCGCGGAGCTGGACAAGTTCAAGAGCGAGCAGACCGAGCGCGGCGCGAACGCCCGCCGCGTCCACCGCCGCCTCACCGAGATGTTCTCCTGCTCGGAGGCCGTCACACGCGGTGTGGCCACGCCCTTCGGCGGCACGGTGCGACTGGTGATTTACGATCCGGCGAGCTGCCCGAAAGACTCGGAAATGCTGAACCGTTTCCACCGGATTTTCCCCGACCGCGAGCGGGTGGACCACCGCATCCTCGCCGCCTGCCTGCTGCTCATGCAGCACAACAGCGCGCCGGTGGTGCTGGTGACAAAAGATATCAACATGCAGCTCAAGGCCCGCGCCGTGGGCATCGAGTGTCAGGACTATCTCAACGACAAGGTGGACGCCCGTGAGGTCTCGAATTACGAGGTGCGCCGCATCGAGGTGGATCCCAACGAGCTGCAGCGTTTCGCCAGCAGCGGCGAAATCGCGCTTTCCGACGAACGCATCGAGGGCGTGGCGGTGAATGAATACATTCTGTTAGGCGCTGGGGAGAAACAAACCATCCCAGCCCGCCTCGCGCCGGGCGGGCGATTTGTGCGGCTCAATTTCCCGGAGGTTCTCAAGATCCCGGACGGACAGTCGCTCAAGCCGCTCAACCTCGGCCAGCGCTGCCTCATCGACGCGCTGCTCAATCCGGACATCTCGCTGGTCACCTGCTACGGCCACGCCGGCACCGGCAAGACGCTCGTCGCCGTGGCCGCCGGCTTGCACGAGATGTTCAACCGCCGCTACACCGGCATCACCGTCAGCCGCCCGGTCGTCGCCATGGGCGAGCAGCTCGGGTTTCTCCCCGGATCGCTCGATGAAAAAATGCGCCCTTGGTTGCAACCGATCCATGACGCGCTCGATCTGCTGATGCGGCCGACCACGCCGCTCGGCCCGCGCCGCAAGCAGCAGAAAGCCAGCACCAATGCCACGCCGCTCACGGTGAAGAAACCCTACGAGCTGCTCATGGAGCAGGGGATTTTGGAAATCGAAGCACTCTGCTACATCCGCGGCCGCTCGATTCCCAACCGTTTCTTCATCCTGGACGAGGCCCAGCAACTCACGCCGCAGGAAGCCAAGACCATCGTCACGCGCATGTCGCGGGATTCGAAGCTGGTGATGGTCGGCGACCCCGCGCAGATCGACAATCCCTATGTGGACAGCCGCAGCAACGGGCTTGTCTACACGCGCAACCGTCTCAAGGACCAGCCCTTCACCGCCCACATCGCGCTCAACCGCGGTGAGCGCTCGGAACTCGCCGAGGCGGGCGCGAGGTTGATGTGAAGGTGAATCACAACCCCGACAGCAGCGCCTCGTCCCAGTCCTTCCATACGGGATCGAGTTGCTTGGCGCGCAGCATGGCGGCGATTTCCGCAGCGCTGCGGGTGTCGTGGATGCGGAACTGCTCGGTGGCTTTTTCGCAACCGGATTTTGCTTCAAGTTCCACCCGGCGGCCCTTGACGGTGAGATGCAGGTCGTCCGAGCCGGCACCGGTGTAGCCGCCCGGTTCGGTGCGCGCGCCGGCCGACATGTGGGTGACGCCGAGCGTGGCGATCGCATCGCGCAGCGGGGCGGGCTCGCGGGTGGAAACCACGATGCCGACCTGCGGGAAAAGAATCCGGAACACGGCGATCAATCTGACAAATTCCTTGTCCGGCAGGAACAAAGCTGGATCCGGCGTGTATTCGTAGTTTCCCGCATAGGGCCGCATGCGCGGGAAAGCCACGGTGAGTTGTGCCTTCCAGCAGTGCTTGTAGAGATACTCGAGGTGGGCGCAAAGCGCGAACGCCTCGTGTTTCCAATCGGCAAGGCCAAACAGCGCGCCGATGCCGATGCGGCGGAAGCCGCCCGCATAGGCGCGCTCCGGACAGTCGAGCCGCCAGTCGAAGTTCTTTTTCGGACCCGCGGTGTGCAGTGCCTGATAGACGGCGCGGTCGTAGGTTTCCTGATAGACGATGAGGCCCTCGGCTCCATGGGCCACAATCTCGGCGTATTGAGCGTCCTCCATCGGCCCGACCTCGATGGCGAGCGTGGGAATGAACGGCCTCAGCGCGTCGAGGCAATCCTGCAGGTAGCCTTCGGAAACGAATTTCGGATGTTCGCCGGCAACTAACAGAAGGTTGCGGAAACCCAGCGCGTGCAGGTGCCTCGCTTCACGCACGACCTGTTCCACGCTGAGCGTGGTGCGCAGAATCTTGGCATCGCGCGAGAAGCCGCAGTAGGAGCAGTTGTTCACGCACTCGTTGGAAAGATAGAGCGGCGCGAACAAGCGCATCGTCCGGCCGAAGTGGCGGCGCGTGATCTGTTGGCTCTGCCGCGCCAGCGTTTCAAGAGAGCCACCGGTTTCCTCGTCGAGCATGCGCCGGAAGCGCCTCATCAGGGGCGTGGGGCGCTGCATCAAATCCGGGAAAACATCCGCGAAGGCCATGGCGCACGGAAGATGCCGTGCCCGATGCCGGACGTCAAAGGTGCTTTCCAGGCGCGGGGGAATTCGTCCATGGCGTTTGGCTGGGTTTATCATCCGTAGGGATTTCCCCAATCCGGCCAACGACCATCACACGCCAGTTCGCAAGTCCCGCATGCTCCATAGCAGCCCCTTCGCACCGCTGGCGCCGCCCCTCATCGCCCGCGCGCCATCCTTGCGCTTGGCCGTAAATCTTTCCCGCGCGCCGGCAAACGCCTCGTTCACGAATGCCTTGCTGCCAATCACCGCTCCATCCGTGAAATACCTCACGCGGTGCCTCAGCATCGCCGCCATGCCGATCCCAGCAAGCGGCGTGTCCGTTACGCCATGCTCCAGCGCCTCCGCCGTATTCATCTGCGGACGCACGACGCCTTTCTCCACCTGAGCCCGGCCACTCTTGCCGACCAATGCCAGGCCCATCGCCCGCCGATAGATCCGCGAAACCTCCTGCCACTTCTCCGCTTCGAAGCCGCAGCCCTGATGGCTCATGCAGGCGCGAACCAATCCGGCACGCGCTTTTTTCCCGTTGCCTTTGGTCCCGCCGCCCACTGCCTCGCCGTAACTGCTCCAACGATACTCCGCCGGGTCCGCAACGATGCCTGCCCGCACCGGATTCAAGTCAATGTAGGCCGCCATCGTTCGTGCCGCGATTCCGCTTTCCACGATCACGCTCTTGAAACGCTCTTCCCACAGCGTGCCGCGGCGGTTCTGCGTGCGGTTGAACCAACGCGTGAAGCGGATCAGCAAGGCCTTCATGAACTCGCTGAGATTGTGCATCCGGTAGCTGTAGCGGGCATGGATTTCCTCCACATGCGACTGATTCCCGGTCTTTCTCGCGTCCGCCAGCTCCTTGGCCACCACTGCCACGGCAGCTTCGGTGTAAATTGCCGAAAGCCGTTTCAAGAGTTCCTCATCCGGAATCCCGCCCGCCGACATCGGCGGCACTTCAAGCAGGAGATGGAAGTGGTTGGACATGATGCAATAGGACAGCACCCGGCAGCCCGAAAAGTTTTCCTGCATGCGCATGAACATTCGGAATTTCTCCCGCTCCCCGGCACCAAATACGAACCTTCGGTCCACCACCCTTGAGATGCAGTGATACATCGCGGGCTTCACCGCCGAATCCTTCCATGGGGCCAACCACCGTGCGCGTCTCATGGCCCGATCCTGCCAGCCAAAACCAAGATGGCAAGCGGATTTCATACATTTTATCTGTCACTATGAAGAAGATCTGTCTCCAGATTTACCCCCTTGCGCGCCGACTTTCCTG
>RPOS01000120.1 GCA_003820635.1 Verrucomicrobiaceae bacterium
CCGGCGAGAGGTCCCTGCGGGGATTGTGGATTGTGGATCGTGGATTGTGGATGGATGCCGAGTGCGTCGAGACGTGAGAGCACTTCCCGTCCTGTGGGCGATGAAAAGAAGTCAACTGCGCTCTGTGCTGCAACGCCACCCAAGTCCGGGCTGATTTCGTAAATTGCAAGCTTCTCGTTTAGTCTTTTGATGTCCTCTTTGTAGGCTTTCGCAATACCGGACCTCCGTTGTTTTTCTTCCGGGCTGATTTTTTCCTTCTTCGGCTTCACAGGGTTGGCCTTGAGCCATGCATCTTTGACTCCGCGTTCCGCGATGTCTGTCAGCAAGCCCGAGTTGGCAAGATCAGCCATGTCAGGGAACAACCTTGCCAGTTCCTTGGTGGCGGCTTCTCCCAACTGGCGGATGCCCATGGCGAAGAGCCAGCGTTGGAGCGGTTTGGCTTCCGCCTCCCCCAGCGCTGTTAGAATCTTGGCCGCATTCTTCTCGCCGAAACGGCGCGGGGCTTCCTCAGTGCCGAGGTTGAGGTTTGCCAGCGTTTCCTCTGTGAGGTCGAAGAGATCCAACGGCGTCTTGCAATGGCCATGGCGGACGAGGGCTTCTGCCACGGTTTCGCCGAGTCCCTCGATATCGAGCGCTTTGCGCGAGGCGAAGTGCGAGATCCGCGTGACGGCTTGTGCCGGGCATTGGAAATTCGTGCAGCGCCACGCGACGAAGCCTTCTTCCTGCGAGATCGGGCCGCCGCAGGACGGGCATTTGCCATGCACGTGATCGAAGATCGAATAGGTCTTCGCGCCGGAAACGGGCTGGGTCACCTTGACGATGGCGGGAATGATTTCACCGGCTTTTTCCACCAGCACACGGGCACCGATGTGGATTTGTTTGCGGTCGATCTCATCCTGATTGTGCAGCGTGGCGCGGGAAACGGTGGAGCCGGAGATGAGTACGGGCTCCAGTTCCGCAACCGGGGTGAGCACGCCGGTGCGGCCGACCTGGATGGTGATGTCCTTGAGCAGGGTTTCCTTCTGCTCGGGCAGGAACTTGTAGGCGGCGGCCCAGCGTGGAGCGCGCGAGGTGAAGCCGAGTTGCTCGCGCTCGGCGCGGTCGAGCACCTTGATCACCGCGCCGTCGGTGCCGTAGTCGAGGTCGTGGCGGTGCTGGTTGATGTGGGCGACGGCTTCCAGCACTTCATCGAGGTTGCGCGCGGTGATGACCGGTTGGTTGCGCGGGATGCCGAGGCTGTCTAACAGCGCATGGAAATCGTGCTCGGTTTCCAGCGCTTCGCCCTCATGAGCACCGAGGCCGTGGGTGAGGAAGGCGAGCGGGCGCTTGGCGACGATTTGCGGATCGAGCTGCTTGAGTGTGCCGGCGGTGGCGTTGCGCGGGTTGGCGAAGGTGGGCAGGCCTTCTTCGTCGCGTTCGGCGTTCATCGCGGCGAAGGCGGCGTTGGGCATGAAGATCTCGCCGCGGACTTCCAGTAGAGAGGGGGTTATGAATGTTGGATTTTGAATGTTGGATGAGGAGAAGGCTTCGCCTTCGGAGAGAACCTGGAGATCGATGGGGATGAGTTCGCCATCTTCGGTTTTGATGAGGTTGCCGATGTGGGCGTCGGCAATCTCGATGCCGGTTTCGGGGTTTTTCCATCGGTTGTGGCCGGTGGATTGATAACCGTTCTGGGTGAACCAGGACGCCACTTCATCCGGCGTGGGTTCGGATCCATCGACATAAGGCTGGGAAATGACAAACGCCGGGCCTTTATCCGTCCTCAAGATGCCATGAAACCGAATATCGTCCCCAAAGAGATGATTGGAAGCTGTGATATTGTTAAGATACGCAACGCTTCCTTGTGCGCCGAAGTTGGGTGGAAGCGTGAACTTGATCACCCTGGCCAGTTTTTCGATGTGAAAAACCGTATGTTCTGACTGTCCGCCTAGCTCTTTCCAATTTTTGACGAGTTCAAATAATTCGTCTGGAGAGAGGAGCCGACCAGTCTCAGTTCCCCAGTCAAGAATGGATTGGGTTTCCTGTCGGATCCGTTCCTGAAGATTGTTTCCATGACTTGCTGCGAGGTCAGCAATGAGCCTTTGTCCGAGGCTTTCTTCCGGGCTCTGCGCAGACGATCCGCGAGTAGCCGTGTCTGATTGGTGTCGTTCATGGGATGGAAGATAAGGAAGGAAGGTCTCCACGTCAACCGCCGGAGCAGGACGCTCCGGGGACGGACTGGAGCGGGACGCTCCAGCCACGGTGAGCTCCAGCGGGATGCAGCGGATGGTGCGGACGTTCTGGGTGATGTCGTCGCCAGTGCTGCCGTCGCCGCGGGTGGCGGCGCGTTCGAGTTGGCCGTCGCGGTAGAGCAGGGAAACTGCGACGCCGTCGATCTTGGGTTCGACGGTGACGGTGATGTCCTTGCGGCCGAGGTTTTTGCGCAGGCGCTGATAGAACTCGATGAGTTCCTGCTCCGGGCGTGTGGCACCGGAATTTTCCAGCGCCTCGGGGCTCAGCTCGAAGACGTCGTCGATGGAAAGCATCGGCACGAGGTGGCGGACCTGCTGGAACGCCTTGAGAGGCGTGCCGCCGACGCGCAGGGTGGGGGAGTTGGGATCGTGGAACTCCGGGTGTTTCTTTTCCAGTTCCTCCAGCTCACGGAAAAGCTTGTCGTATTCCGCGTCGGAGATTTCGGGCGTGGCCTGGTTGTGGTAGAGCTCGTCGTGATGGCGGATCTGCCCGCGCAGCTCGCGGATGCGGGCTGCGGGGGATTTCGAATCAGCGAAGGAAAACAGGTCCGGCTCGGACATGGGCCGAGTCTTGGGCTTGGGAGCCGGGTTTTCAAGAAGCCGATTCAAGAGAACTGCGGTCACTTGTTTCCGGCTTGCTCCATGGGCATTCCGACCCGATTCTCACCCCGCGAAACGCATTTCGAAATCATGATCTACCTCTACGAAACGGTGCCGGGCAGTGAAGGTGGCGAAGTTTGCCGTTACGAAATCAAGCAGAGCATCCACGACGCGGCGCTGACGCACCATCCCGAGACCGGCGCGCCGATCCGCCGCGTGATTCTCGGCGGTCTCGGGCTCATCACCGGCAAGTCAAAACGTCCGCAAGCACCCGCTCCCCAGCCGGCGCGGCGGGGCTGCGGCTGCGGAAGCGGTGGTTGCGGCCATTGAGGGAGAGGCGTCCGGTGACAATTGGCGGCGCGAAACTGGAAATTGGAGTTTCCCCGCGGCGAATCCTCCCTAGCATCCGGCCCGTCCGCCACAGTTTTGCCATGCCACATGATCCCGTATCCAATGACGATCTGAACATCACCAGCCTCGGTCCGCGTGAGCTTCCTTCACCGGCATGCAAGCTGGATTTCCCGGCCGAGGGATCCTGCTGGCATGCCGATGGCGACCGCATCGCGCTCAACGACCACATGGACTCGATCCGTGAGGCGATGAAAATCGACATCGATCCGCCGTCCATCGAACTGGCCGGCCCGCGGCGCGAGATTTTCTTCAATCCTCCGGAAACCTGCATCGCCATCGTCACCTGCGGTGGCCTCTGCCCCGGCATCAATGACGTGATCCGCGCCATCGTCATGCAGGCCTATTACACTTATGGAGTGCGTCAGATCCTGGGCATCCAATACGGCTACGAGGGGCTGGACCCCGCCTTCGGCCACAAGCCCATCGAGCTCACTCCGGAAAAAGTGATGAACATCGCCAGCTTCGGCGGCTCGTTTCTCGGCTCCTCGCGCGGCAAGCGGGATGTCAAGGTGATGGTCAACCGCCTGGAGGCCCTCGGCGTGAACATCCTCTATGTCATCGGCGGTGACGGCTCGCAGCGCGGCGCGCAGGCGATCTATGAGGAAGTGCAGCGCCGCGGCAACCGCCTGGCAGTCGTCGGCGTGCCGAAAACCATCGACAATGACATCATGTTCATGGACCGGAGTTTCGGCTATCAGACGGCGTTCGCCGTCGCGTTCCATGCTGTCAACTCCGCCCACACCGAGGCGCGCGGTGCCCGCAACGGTCTTGGCCTGGTGAAACTGATGGGCCGCGATTCCGGCTTCATCGCCTGCTCCGCCGCGCTGGCCACCGGTGAGGCCAATGCCGTGCTCATCCCGGAGGTGCCCTTCAGGCTTGAGGGGAAAAACGGGCTGCTGGAGGTCATCGAGGACCGCATCGCCACCCGCGGCCATGCTGTCATCATCACCGCGGAAGGCGCCGGCCAGGATCTCATCACCGATGCCAACCATGCCACCGATGCCTCGGGAAACAAACTCCACGCGGACATCGGCCTGTTTCTCAAGGACCGCATCATCGAGCACTTCAATAACCGGAAGATCGAGCTCAACCTCAAATACATCGATCCGAGTTATCTCATCCGCAGCGTTCCCGCCTCGCCCGAGGACCGGATTTTCTGCCTCAATCTCGGCCGCCACGCGGTGCACGCCGGCATGGCGGGCAAGACCGGCATGGTCGTCGCCCGCTGGCACCAGAGCTACGTCCACCTGCCGATGAGCCTCGTCACCCGCGGCCGCCGCAAGGTGGATCCCACCGGGGATCTCTGGCGCTCGGTGGTCGAGTCCACCGGCCAGCCTCCGCGCATGGGTGTGTGATCGTGATGACCCGCGCATGTCCTGAACTCCGCACCTTCACCCATGATTTCACTCCGCATTGCCGCTGCCTTGGTGGCCATTCCCCTGCTCGTGTCCTCCTGCGCCAATTTCAGGAAACTCGGGCGCGACCTCAGGCTCATCGATGACGAATACCGCATTTCCGGCATCATCGAAAACGCCGATGGCCATGCCTGCTCCGTCCGTGCCATGGTGGTCGAGTGGAGCCGCGAGGCCAACAAGGTCTTCTCCGCAGACTTGCTGGAACTGACGGATGGCGGAGCCTTCATGTTCATCGTGAAAAGCCCTCTCAACCAGTTTGTCGCGGCCCATGCGGACATGAACGGCGACGGCCGCTACGACAAGGGTGAGCCGTTCTGGATCCACCGCGATGCCGGCGGCAACGCCGCGCCCGTGGCTCTCGACGCCTCAAACCGGATCGCACGGGTGAAAGGCCGTCTTTCGCCCTCGGAAATTCCGCCGCCGGAAATTCTCGACGCCATCGCCGGTGCGCTCAAAGGCCGCGATTTCTCAACCTTCATCTCCAACCAAGGCATCCGCTTCGCCATCGGCGAGACGGCGCGGCTCGATGATCCGCGCTTTGCCGCCACGCGCGGCGAGGATGGCCTGTGGACGCCCGCCACCTTCGCCATGCAGAGCGGCTTCGGCATCTATCTGCTGGAAGGATATGATCCGGCCAGGACACCCGTGCTCTTCGTCCACGGCGCCGCAGGCTCGCCGCAGGACTGGCGGCTGGCCATGGAGAGGATCGACCGCAAGATCTATCAGCCCTGGTTCTATGTTTATCCCTCCGGCATGCGCCTGGCGGCCGCCGCTAGCGCGCTCAACGAGGGAGTCAAACAACTCCACGACCGCTACCGCTTCGGCCGGCTCCACGTCGCGGCCCACAGCATGGGCGGCCTCGTCTCGCGGCGTTTCATCCAGGAAAACGTGATCCGTGACGGCAACACCTACATCAACACCTTCATCACCTTCTCCACTCCGTGGGACGGGCACGAGGCCGCCGCCATGGGCGTGAAATACGCGCCGCAAGTCGTGCCATCATGGCGGGACATGGAGCATGGTTCGGACTTCCTCGGCCACCTCTTCGACCAGCGCCTCAAGGGCCGGGTGAACCACCATCTTTTCTACAGCCACCGTGCCGGCAAGTCGCGCATCCTTCCTCCGGAAAACGACGGCACCGTCAGCGTGGCCAGCCAAACCCGCAAGGAGGCGAAGGCGGATGCCGTCGAAGTCCGCGGTTTCGACCAGGACCATGTTTCCATCCTCTCCTCACGCGAATCCCTCACCGCCGCGCGGAAAATCCTGGATGCGGCACCGCGGTGACCAACATCACTTGAAATGCAGGGCACACTCCGCTTTGAAAACGTCAGCAAACGCTTCGGTGCCTTCACCGCGGTCAACGGCGTGACGCTGGACATCGAGCATGGCAGGGTGTTCTCGCTGTTAGGCCCCTCCGGCTGCGGCAAGACCACGCTGCTGCGGATGGCCGCCGGCTTTGAGAAACCGGACGAGGGTCGCGTGTTTCTCGATGGCAAGGACATCACGGACCTGCCGCCGGAACAGCGGCCGGTGAACACCGTGTTCCAGAACTACGCGCTCTTTCCCCACCTCACCATCCGCGAGAACATCGCCTTCGGCCTGAAAATCAGAAAACTCTCCAACAGCCGGATCAAGGAAGAGGTGGACCGCATGCTTGATCTGGTGGACCTCGCCGACCACGCGGACAAGATGCCATCCAAGCTCTCCGGCGGCCAGAAACAGCGCGTCGGCATCGCCCGCGCACTGGCCAACAAGCCGCGCGTCCTGCTGTTGGACGAACCGCTCGCCGCGCTCGACCTCAAGCTCCGCCAGCGCCTGCTCGTCGAGCTCGACGCCATCCACGACGAGGTCGGCATCACCTTCCTCTACGTCACCCACGACCAGGGCGAGGCGATGTCCATTTCCGATACCATCGCGGTGATGAACGCCGGCCGCATCGAGCAGATCGGCAAGCCGGCGGAGATTTATGAAACGCCGCGCACCTCGTTTGTCGCGGCCTTCATCGGGGACACGAATTTCCTCGAAGGCCGCGTCACCGAATCACTCGGCGTGCGCTTTTCCCGCGCGGACATCCCCGGTCTCGGCGCGGTGATGATCGACAACGACAAGCCCGTGCGCCCCGGCGACCGCATCCACCTCTCGCTGCGGCCGGAGAAACTCATCGTCACTCGCGAGAAACCCGCCAATGGCGAGTGGGACAACATGCTGCCCGGCACCGTGGAGGACGTCATCTACTTCGGCTCACACACCCGCTACTGGGTGCGCTGCGGCGAATACCGCATCTGCGCCGAGCAACAGCACCGCACCTTCCTGTTAGACGAGCTGCCGCCCAGCTGGGGCGATGCCGTCTGGCTCCGCTGGCACGCCAACGACGGCTTCCTGCTCGAACAATACCGCGAGGAAGACGAGGAGCTGCTCACGCTGCCGGAGGAGTGAGAAAACCAGCCATCATGACCGAAGAACTCCAACTCCTGCGAGACATCGTGACCCGCCTGGATGCGGCGGGAATCGACTACATGCTCACCGGTCCGGTGGCGCTGAATTGCTACGCCCAACCGCGCATGACGCGCGACATCGACCTTGTGGTGGCTTTTCAGTTGGAGGATGTGGCGAGGATTGAAGAGGTGCTGGGGCAGGGCTATTACGTTTCCACACATGCGGCGCGGGAAGCCGTGATGAATGAGAGCTGCTTCAACGCCATCCATCAGGACACGCTCATCAAGGTGGATTTCATGGTCCGGAAACGCGGGGACTACCGCCTGCATGAGTTTGCCCGGCGGCAACGCCTGAAAGTAGCGGATTTCGATGTCTGGGTGGTGAGCAAGGAGGATCTCATCCTTTCCAAACTCCACTGGGCGCGGGAGTCTCAGTCGGAGCGGCAGCTCGCGGATGTGGAAAACCTGATTGCGACCGGCTGCGATGCCGCGTATCTACGGACATGGTCAGCCGCATTGAACCTGACAGATACGCTGACACGGGTTTTTCCGTGAAGGACACCCCGCCGGAGGTCAACGACCTGATCTTCGCGACGATGATGCGCAAGACGCCGGAGCAGCGGCTGCTGATGGGTTTCGACATGATGGCCACCGCGCGGGAGATGGTTTGGAGCGCAATTGGGATCTCAGGAACCGAGCAGGAAAGACGCCGCCTGTTCTTCCAGCGGTTTCATGGAGAGGAATCCCCATTTGAACTGTAGCGGTCGCTGGGTACTGCGGAAAATCCCGCTTCCCGTCACGCACCCCCTCGCTGCCGGATGGTAAGAAACATTGTCCTTTGCGGAATTTGTCATCCATCCGCAGCCCGTTGGCATCCTCCGTCTTGTCGCCGGCTGTCATTTTCCGGGCGATGTCATTCCCTCGACTGCGATTGCATGTCACCGGGCTCCGGATGTCATCCCACGATTGGAAAATGATGGTCATCGTCGCCCTGATGACTGTCTGGAGCTCCGAAAAACGGCTTCCGGGGAGCCACGTTCCGGGATACAAAAAAACCCGCCCACGGGGGGAATCAGCGACAACCGGAGCGCAGCGGAGATGGCCGGAGGCAATCACAGACAGTTGCTACAGTTTGCAAATGCATCGCTTGTAGCGGTGGTCTATGACCGCCGACGCCAATGAGGTGCGCGGAGCTTCTTCATTGGCTTTTTCTCATGCGTCCCACCCTCGGGGGAAATCAGCGACGGTCACAGACCGACGCTACAGGTTCGCAAATGCATCGCTTGTAGCGGCGGTCTATGACCGTCGATGCTCATGAGGTGCGCGGAGTTATTTCATTGGCTTTTTCTCATGCGTCCCGGCCGCAGGGCCAGTCAGCGACGGTCACAGACCGCCGCTACAGGTTCCTGCTTGTGCGGCGATGCCTGGGCGCATCATCTTGCAAGACGTGAAACGGCTTTCCCGTCTTGAAATGGTTTTCACCGAGGCTCCGGTCTATTTCATCACTGCCTGCACGGAGAAACGCAGGCATCTGCTGGCCACTGAGGGGGCTCACGAGATCTTCCGGAATTTCTGCGTGAATGCGCGGGAAAGCGGCGTGTTGGTCGGGCGTTATGTCCTGATGCCGGACCACCTGCACCTTTTCGTCTGCATTCCTCCGGGCGCGGTGGGGCTCTCGGCATGGATGAAATCGCTCAAAAACACGCTGTCAAAACACTGGCGCGAAAGCGGTATCGAGGCACCACATTGGCAGAAAGGATTTTTCGATCATTTGATCCGTTCCAGTGAATCGCACGCGGAGAAGTGGAAGTATGTCCGGGAGAACCCGGTGCGTGCGGGCTTGGTGGCGAACGCGGAGGATTGGCCATACGCGGGTGCGATCCAGCCGGATTCGTGGACGTGAGGAATGTAGCGGCACCGACGCCAAAGAGATGCCCTGTAGCGGCGGTCTATGACCGTCGATGCTCATGAGGTGCGCGGAGCTTCTTCATTCGATTTTTCTCATACGTCCCGGCCGC
>RPOS01000121.1 GCA_003820635.1 Verrucomicrobiaceae bacterium
AGGCAGGAGATCTTGTTTTGTTAGGGCCGAACCTGCCGCATACTTGGTTCTCGCGGAAACCCGGACGAACGGCCGACTCCAATGAGGCGATTGTCGTGCAGTTCCTGGCATCGGCGTTTCCCGAAACACTGCTGGCGCTGCCGGAGTTCGAGGTGGTGCGATCCTTGTTGGCCCGGTCAGCGCTGGGGCTGCGGTTTTCTGCCGAGACCGCAGGAGCGCTGGAAACACGGCTGCGGGCCCTGACGGCGGCGCGGGGGCTTGACGCGTGGCTGGCGCTGGCCTCGCTGCTCGGCGAATTGGCGCGGAACGGCGGCGAGGTTTTGGCCGATGCCTCTTACCGCAACCAGCGGTCCTTCAAGATGGAGTCGCGGCTGGGGCGGATCATCGAGCACATCGAGGCTCACTGCGACGAGCGGCTCCCGCTTGGCGAAGTCGCACGCTTCGCCGGCCTCACCCCCTCGTCGTTCGCCCGCTTTTTCCGGAAGATGACCGGTAAAACCTTTGTCGAATTCCGCAATGGCTGCCGCATTCGCAAGGCCTGCCAGTCACTCGTCGAGACCGATCACAGCATTCTGGAAATCGCTCTCGCCAGCGGGTTCGAAAACCTCGCCAATTTCAACCGCCAGTTCCGCAAGTCCACCGGCATGCCGCCCCGCGCCTACCGGAAGCTCCGCAGTCCCGAAGTTTTGCCATCGCGCTGATTTTTCCGGGCCGGATGAGGCACGTCATGGCCTGGTGGCGATGACAGCCGTGCCGTATCCGAACAGGAGTCCGCCAAGGGCGGCGACGTTGCTCAGATAGAAGGCAAAACGAGGCACGCCATTTGCAACCGCAAGTTCTCTGAAGAGATAGGTTGTCGGCATCACGGTTTCCCATGGCCGGTCTGTCCCGAAGAATCCGAAAAGCCTCTTCTGACGCCGCTCCCCGGTGTCATTCTACTTGGCGAAATGCGCTATGGGCGGGCGGCATTGCGCGGATAACGGCCGCGATTCGGACCGCACATCCACAGCCATGCCGGACGGACCATGTCCCGCACGTCCTTGCGGGTGGCCTCCCAGCCGAGCAACTCCCTGGCCAGCGACGGATCGGCCACCAGTGAATCCGGATCACCCGCGCGGCGGGGGCCGTATTTGACTGGCACGGTTTTTCCGGAAACCTCCTCCACGGCGGCAATGATCTGTTTCACGGAAACCCCGACGCCGGTGCCGAGATTGCAGCGCACGGACACGCCACCGCCGGCCAGGTGATCAAGCGCGCGGGCATGGGCGTCCGCCAGATCCTCGACATGGATGTAATCGCGGATGCAGGTGCCGTCCGGCGTATCGTAATCGGTGCCGAAAACCTCCAGGTATTCAATTTCCCCGGTGACGGCCATCATCACTCGCGGAATCAGGTGAGTCTCCGGGTCGTGGTCCTCGCCGATTTTTCCGTCCGGCGAACAACCGCTGGCATTGAAGTAGCGCAGGCAGGCACTGCGCAGTCCCCAGGCGCGGTCACAGTCAGCAAGGATCCACTCCACCATCAGCTTGCTGCGGCCGTAGGGATTGATCGGGTTCTGGATGTTGGTCTCGGTGATCGGCAGCTTGTCCGGCACGCCGTAGGTGGCGCAGGTGGAGGAGAAAACGAAGACCTTGCAGCCGAATTGCTGCATCACCTGCAGCAGCTTGACCGGCTCCGCCGTGTTGTTCTGGTAGTATTTCAGCGGGTCGGTGACGGACTCGCCGACGTAGGCGAAGGCCGCGAAATGGATCACCGCGCCGAAACGGTGTTTTTCAAAAAGCGCGCGGACGAGTTGCTGGTCGCCCACGTCGCCAACGACCAGTTCGACTCCCGGATCGACGATCGATTGCTCGTGGCCGAAGACGAGGTTGTCCAGGACGACGATTTTCCTGCCCTGGCCGGCGAGGAGGCGGACGGTATGGGAACCAATGTAACCAGCGCCCCCGGTGACTAGAATGGGCAGATGTGTTTCACTCATGATTTTCGCAAGTGATCCAAGCGGAGAACGCCAGCCGTTGTCAACCCGCGGAAAAGCCCACGGTTTCAAATCATGGTAAAAGCACTCGAATAAGCCCGCGGTCCGTGCTGTCTTAGTTGCATGAGAAAAAACCTTCTTCCATGGAGCGCGGCTCTGGCCGTCGTGGCCGCGCTGGCATCCAGTTCGTGCACCTATGATCCCTACTACTCATCGGCAGGCGGCTACTACAGCAGCGGCTACGGCGACGGTTACGGCTATGGCGGCAGCTCTTTTTCCACATCCCTGTTCGTGACCACTGGCGATCCTCGCTGGGGATACGACCCCTACACATACTGCTACTACGACTACCGCAGCCGCCGCTACTACGATCCCTATCTCTACGGCTATTATCCCATCGGCTACCGTCCGGCAGCGGTTTACGGCGTGCCACACCCGCACGGCTGGCGTCCGGGACACGGCTACTGCCCGCCCCCAAGGACCGTGCGCAATGTGACGGTGGTGAACTACCAAGACCGCGAGTCAGCCTACCGGAATTCCGATTACAGTTGGTCCCGCCAGGTGCGGCAACAATCGCCAAGCCGCCATGGTTCCTACAGCGGAGACCGCGGTTCACACAGCCGCCCGGATAGCGGGCCGCGCCAAACCAACGACCGTGGCTGGCTCAACCCGGGCAGCCGCGACCGTGAATCCGGATACCGCGGTTCAGGCTCACGCGACCGCCAAAGCACCCGCCCATCCGCGGACTACAACACGGTGGACCGGCAGCCCGCGCCCGATTCGAGCGCCAACCGGGACCGCACGCAACGTGGGAATTTCCGTCAACCGGACCGATCCCCGTCCCGCGAAGCCACTTGGGCGCAGGATGGCAGGGAAATGCGGCAGGCCCGCCCGGAAACCTCGCGCTTCACGCGGGGAAGTTCTCAAGAGCGCCCACAAGCCCGGCCGCAGGAAAGCCGCCGGCCAAGCGAAAGCCCGCGCATGCAACCGCCAACGCGGGAGGCCGCACCAGCCAGTCCCGCACCGCCAGCACAACCGCCACGCGAAGACGGTGAACGCGGCGATCGTGGTGGTCGTGGCCTGCGCAGCTTGGGAGAAGGCTGAGGAATCCGCTGGCACATTTTTCAGCGCTCCTCACGACGGGCCCGGTCACGGCTGAGGCGATCCAAGGTGACTCGTGGCCGCAGGATCCAGCGGCCGCAAATCCAACCCGCAAGACCACCGCCGAGGTGGCAGGCATGGCCGATTTGAAACCACGAGCCCATGCCGTGCGCGTCGAGTGCCCGGCCACCAGCGGAAATCCATGGCAAGCCGAGCGCGGGATTCATCAGTGTTAGAATCAACGACGAGAGCAGGATTCCCAGACCGAGGCTTTTCCCCGAGACGGGAATCGGCAGCATCCGCGATTGCGGGGAGAGCGTGGTCAGCAAAAGCAGCAGCGCGAAACAGCCGCCGGAAAGCCCGACCAACAACCCCGCCCCGAGCAGCAAGTGGCTCAAGCCGCCGCCGAGGATGCCGAGCGCCGCCGTCCGCAACACCGCAGCCGGGCCTGCCATGTGCTCGATCCTTGAGCCCACCAGCAGCACAAACAACGCATTGAACACCGCGTGCCACCACGATCCGTGAAGCAGCCCGTAAGTCAGGACTTGCCAGAATTTTCCTGTTAGAAATTCCCCGCGGCTCAGGCCGAAGTTTTCCAACCACCATGCCGGAGCCACGCTGCCGCCCCGAGTGACCAGCAGCCCATGAAGTCCGAGCGCCGCCAGCGCACATGCCCAGGATGCGGGAGCCCTGAGCAGGCAGCGCAGATTCCGCGCGGCGTGGGATAAGGGGCCACCGGAAGCATGCATGACGGCGGGCGCGCTCCGGCGCCGGTTTCAACCAAACCTCAATCCTGCACCCGCGCCCGCGGCTCGCGGCGCACCGTGTCCTCACCGCCGGCGCAGGTGACGAATGGGCCACCTTCCAGCGGAGCCACTCCGGTGGAGGGCAGATCCGGCATTTCGGTCGGCCGCCCGGCCAGCGGGAAATCCTTGCGCAGCGGGTAAAACGGATAGCCCTCCCACATCAGGATGCGCTTGAGGTTCGGGTGACCGGAAAAACGGATGCCCATCATGTCATAGACCTCGCGCTCGTGCCAATCCGCGCCCGGCCAGATGTCCGTGGCCGTGGGAACGCTTTCTTCCTCACCCACCATTGCCTTCACGCGCAGGTGCTTCGAGTCATTCACCGTGGCGAGTTCATACACCATCTCGAATCGCGGATCGTCTCCGAAGTGGTCCAAGCTGGAGATATCAAGGATCATCTCATATCCGAGCTCCTTGCGGCACTTCGCCAACACGTCGTGCAGCGCGCCGAGTTCGACGCGCAGTGTCTGCTCACCGCGGAACTCCACGGTTTCCAAAATCTTCGCTCCGAATCCTTCGCGGAGTTGCTTCACATCATCTGCGGCTGCCATGGCGGTGTAATATTCAGGAACGATCTTCGAAAAACACTTTCTTCTGAGCCATCGTGGACTCCTCGCCCTCGATCTTTTTCTGAAGCTGCATCAGCCCCTCGATCAAGGCCTCGGGCCGCGGCGGACAACCGGAAATATACACATCCACCGGAATCAGGCTGTCGATCCCCTGCAGCACGGCGTAGCTGCGATACATGCCGCCGCTCGACGCGCAGGCACCCATCGCCACGCACCATTTCGGCTCAGGCATCTGGTCCCAGATCCGTTTCACAACCAGCGCCATCTTGTAGGTCACCGTGCCGGAAACGATCAACACATCCGCCTGCCGCGGCGAAAAGCGCATCACCTCCATGCCGAATCGCGAGATGTCGAAGCGGCTTGACGCGGTGGCCATCAGCTCGATCGCGCAGCAGGCCAGACCCATCGGCATCGGCCACAGCGAGTTCTTGCGCATCCAGTTGATGGCGGCATCCACGCGGGTGACGATCACATTGCCCTCGATCTTGGAATCGTAGGCGGTGTGCAGGGTGTTGGGAGAAGGGCTGACCATAAGGGAAAAATCGGCTGCGGCCGGACTCTGGCCGCGCAATCCGCTCCGCTCAAGCCCGGATTGCGGTGAAAATGCGGGTCGGCATGGTAGCAGATGCGGTGGATCAGATGAGAGCGGTTTTCCTTTGCCTTGCAACGGCGCACTTCTCACTTCTCACAGGGCGCTTCCCGCTTCTTACTCCCCGCCGTGTCCCGCAAGGACGATCCCACCCACGGTTGGCTGCGCCGCGCCGTGACCCACCCGGATTTCGCCCCGCGCCTGGCCCGTCTGGCCGCTGGCGAGGGCGAACTTGTGCTCGATCACACGGCCGAGGCCGCGCAATCATTCATCGCGGCGCTCGTTTGCGATGCCGCACGCGATCGGGGAAAAAAACGTGCCTGGCTTGTCTGCAACATGCCGCGCCACCGCGAGCGCCTCGCCGCCGAGATGGAGCTGTGGGGCATCAACGCGCTGGTTCTGCCCGAACCACCGTCCGAAACCGGCGATGGCACCATCGCGGATCCCGAATCCGCCGCCGAGTGGTTCTCGGTGCTGGAAATCCTCGCCCGCTCGGAAAACTGCGCCGTGCTCTGCGGCAGCGAGGCGTTTTCCGCCAAAGCCCCCTCCCCCGCCGCGTTGCGCTCGAGCCGCACCACGCTGAAACCCGGCGCCACTCTAGATCCGGAACAACTCGCGAAATCGCTCGCGGAGCACGACTACGAGCGCGTCCCCAGCGTGACCGCCCGCGGGCAGTTTGCAGTGCGCGGTGGCATCATCGACCTCTTCGCCTGGCAGGCCGCCAAACCGCTGCGGCTGGAGTTTTTCGACACCGATCTGGAATCGATCCGCGAGTTCGACCTCGATTCACAGGCATCGACCGCCAAGTTGTTAGAAGCCGAGTTGTTGCTCGCCGAACCAGCGACCGACGCCACCATCGCGGACTACCGGAGGGCTGACGACCTGATCATTTCCATCGATGCGGAAACGGTAAGACCGGACGTGCGCATTCTCGAAGGCGCGGCCGAGTTCAACAGCGAGGAGGACTTCACGCTCGCCAGTTATGGCAGCCCGCTCGGCACCTTCGAGGCCGGCGACTTCGTACTGGAGGAACTGCGCCGCGAACATTTTTTCCGCCAACTCAACGACTGGAAGCGCGATGGCTGGGACGTCGCGATGGTGTTCTCCAACAAAGGCGAGCAGGAACGATTCGCCGAACTCGCCGGCAAGGATCTCGAGCGCGATCTCGGTCTCACACCCGTGCGCGGCGAGTTGATGGCCGGTTTCACGCTGCCGGTCATCAAGCTGGCGGTTCTATCATCTTCGGAACTCTTCGGCCGCTACCGCACGCCGGGTGCTTCGCGGCGCAGCACGCTGGAAAAAGCCCGCGCCGCACGAGCACGCGCCACCGTCGATGAAATGGAGGAAGGCGATCTCGTCGTGCACTACGAATACGGCCTGGCGAAATTCCGCGGCATCCAACAGGGCGACGACGGCGAGGAACTCGTGCTCGAATACAAGGACGGCGCTCTGCTAGGCGTGCCGCTCGAACAAGCCCACCTCGTCGGCAAATACGTCGGCATGGGCGGCAAGACTCCGGACCTCAACAAACTCGGCGGCACCGCTTGGAAAAACGCACGCCGGGCCGCCGAGAAATCGATCCTCGATTACGCCGCGCAGCTTCTCCGCGTGCAGGCCGAGCGCCAGCACGAACCCGGCTTCGCCCACCCGCCGGACACCAAGTGGATGTGGGAATTCGAGCGCTCATTCCACTTCACCGAAACCGCCGACCAACGCCGCGCCATCGATGAAACCAAGTTGGATCTCGAACAACCGCGCCCAATGGACCGCTTGATCTGCGGCGACGTCGGATTCGGCAAAACCGAAGTCGCCATCCGCGCCGCCTTCAAGGCCATCACCGGCGGCAAACAGGTGGCCATCCTCGTGCCGACCACCGTTCTGGCAGAACAACACTGGCGCACCTTCCGCGAACGCATGTCGGACTATCCGATCCGCGTCGATCTACTCAACCGCTTCCGCACGCCTTCGGAAATCCGCAATACCATCCAAGGCATCGCCGATGGTTCGGTGGACCTCGTCATCGGCACCCACCGCCTGATTTCCGGCGATGTGAAATTCAAGGATCTGGGACTCGTCGTCGTCGATGAGGAGCAACGCTTCGGCGTGGCGCATAAGGAAAAATTCAAACAACTCTTCCGCCAGGTGGACGTTCTCACACTTTCCGCCACGCCGATCCCGCGCACGCTCTACATGGCGCTGATGGGCGCGCGCGACATGTCCACCATCGACACCCCGCCTCCTAACAGAGTGCCCGTTTCCACCACCGTCTGCGCCTACGACGAACGCGTCATCCGCGACGCCATCCGCCGCGAAATGAAGCGCGGCGGCCAAGTCTTCTTCCTGCACAACCGCGTGAAAACCATCGAGCAGATGCGCTCGCGTATCGCCGAACTCGTGCCCGAGGCGCGCATTCTCGTCGGCCACGGCCAGATGGAAAAGGACGAGTTGGAAGTCGTCATGCACACCTTCGTCAAGGGCGAGGCCGACGTTTTGTTAGCCACAACCATCATCGAGACCGGCATCGACATCCCCAACGCCAACACCATCCTCATCGACCGCGCCGACCGCTTCGGCCTGGCCGATCTCTATCAGCTCCGGGGCCGCGTCGGCCGCGCCGGGGAAAAAGCCTACGCCATCCTGCTCTTGCCGCGCGACATGATGACCGCCGGCGACGCCCGCAAGCGCATCCACGCCATCAAGCAATACACCGCGCTGGGCTCCGGCTTCAAAATCGCCATGCGCGATCTGGAAATCCGCGGTTCCGGTAATCTGTTAGGCACCAAACAATCCGGCCACATCGCCCAGATCGGTTTCGAACTCTACTGCCAGCTTCTCCGCCAGTCCGTGGACCGCCTCAAAGGCCGCAAGGACGCCCCGCGCGGAGAATGCTCCTTCAAGGCGGATTTCGTCATACCCACGGAAACTGCATGGCACCGTGGCGGCGGTTTGCAACCGCCAAGCCAATCCCTCCCCGCCTTCCTCCCATCCAACTGGCTGACGGAAACCTCCACCCGCATCGCCGCCTACCGCGAACTCTCCGAAGCCGGCACCGAAAAAGCCGTCGATGTCCTCGAAGCCTCGTGGAGCGACCGCTTCGGCCGCATCCCCGAAGCCGCGGAAAACCTCCTCCGCATCGCCCGCATCAAAGCCCTCGCCGCCGCCGAACGCATCGCCTCCGTCGAGATCCAGGGCCAGCGACTCATGCTCCACCGCGGCGGCGACTACATCCTGCTGGAAGGCCGCCGTTTTCCGCGCCTCAAATCCGAACCTCCCCGGAGCAAGCTGGCCGAAGCCATCGAAATGCTGCGGGAACTTTGAACTGTAGCGGCGGTCTGTGACCGTCGCTAACTGGCCCCGCGGCCGGAACGCCCATGAACACGCCAATGAAGAAGCTTCGCGCATCTCTGCGGCATCGACGGTCACAGACCGCCGCTACAGGCCACTCAATAAGTCGGCATCGACGTGCAGCGGAACACCGCGTCCAGCACGTTCTGATCGCTCGCCGGATCATAGGCCACGGTCATCGCCACGCGGTTTTTCGGGTCGTGCCAGTCTTTCCAATGGATCATCAGCGCGCGTCCGTAGTCCTTGTGTTCGATCACCGCCTTGATCTTGGAATCCACCGAACCGATGGCGTGCTTGGTTTCGATCAACAGAATGCCGGCCTTTCCAACTGTCCGGCCTTTCACGCCGACAACAAAGTCCGGAAAGAAGCGCCCGCCATCCGGCCGCACGATGGCGACCGAGTGTTTCTTCTTCACCGGGTTCCGATGCCACCAAAGCACGGTGCCGCTGGAGTCGTTGTCCAACAGCTTCGCAAACTCCACTTCCCACTCGTTCAAGTCCGGCGGAAAAACCCCATACAGGTTTTTGAACGACGGCGATAGCGGCTCCAACGATTCGACAAAACCCGGCAGCGGCTCGGCCTCGCGAGTGAAGGAAAACCGCGCCGCGCAGGCTTTCTCCACCTCCTTCAGCAAGCCCGGATACCGCACGAGGATGAGCGCCAGCGCCGCTTCGAGGCGTTCCTCGTCCTGCGCCACTTCG
>RPOS01000122.1 GCA_003820635.1 Verrucomicrobiaceae bacterium
CATGGAAAACGTCATCATCATCGGAACCGGATGCGCCGGTTACACCGCCGCCATTTACACTGCCCGCGCCAACCTCAGCCCACTGCTGCTCACCGGCACCCAGCCCGGCGGCCAGCTCACGACGACCACTGAGGTGGAAAATTTCCCGGGTCATCCAGACGGCATCATGGGACCGGAACTGATGATGCGCATGCAGCAGCAGGCAGAGAAATTCGGAGCACGCATCGCCTGGGCCAATGTGGATGCGGTCGAAAAACGCGCCGATGGAAACTTTCTCCTAAAAGCGGGTGCGGAAACCTTTGAGGCGAAGACCGTGATCGTGGCCACAGGTGCCGCACCGCGTCACCTTGGCTTGCCCGGCGAGAAAGGCCTCATCGGCCACGGGCTCACATCCTGCGCCACCTGTGACGGCGCTTTTTACCGTGACGTGCCGGTCTGCGTGATCGGCGGCGGGGACAGCGCCTGCGAGGAGGCGGATTTCCTGACGCGCTTCGCCAGCAAGGTCTATCTGATCCACCGCCGTGACGAATTGCGGGCTTCGAAGATCATGGCCGAGCGCGCGTTGGCCAATCCGAAGATCGAGCCGGTGTGGAACTCGACCGTCGGCGAATACCTGACCGACGAGAAAGGCGAGATGCGCGCGGTGAAGTTGAAAAATCTCGTGACTGGAACCGAATCCGAGCTGGAAGTCGCCTGCGTGTTCGTAGCCATCGGCCACGTGCCGAACAGTGGTTTTCTCGGTGATCTGGTGGACAAGGACAAGGACGGTTACATTCTCCAAACTCCGGGCCGCACCGCCACCAAGACCTCCGGCTTGTTCGCGGCGGGCGATGTGGCGGATCACTATTACCGCCAGGCCATCACCGCCGCCGGCCAGGGTTGTGCCGCGGCACTGGAGGCCGAGCGCTACCTGAGCGGCCACGCGTGATCAGGAGGCGATCGCGCGCAGGACGTGCTCGGTTTCCTTGCGTTGGAAATCCGTCGGCCGCACGCCGTGGAAGCTTACGAAATCGCGTGAGAAGACCTTGGCGTTGGAAAATCCCAGATCGATGGCGACTTCCTTGATCGGCGAGCCATGGCGCAGCAGCTTGCGGGCCGCCACCATGCGTTCCTGACGCAGCCATTCCTTCGGGCTGATTCCCAAGCCTTCCTCGAAAACCCGGCGCAAGTGGCGCTCCGACACGCCCACCCGGTCGCAGAGGGCGGACATCCTGAAGTCACCCTCACGGGCGATCTGACTCAGGGAAAGGGGCAGCGGTTCGCGCGCCAGAAGAACCAGAATTCTTCCGTCGCGTTGGATGATTTCGACGTCTCGGCGTTTCACAATCGGGTGGGACAGCAGCGATACTGGATATCATTTTAAAAAGATTGTCAATATTTTTAAAAAATTCGCACATCCGGTGCATTTTCCCGTTCAAATGCAGGAAGCCGCCATTGCGGCGTTTCGCTTGCGCGGATTCCGCAGGCGTGCTGACTTCCGGCCGTGCCTGCCGTCACCAACATTTCCACCTATCGCTTTGCCGCACTCACGGGTCTCAAGGAGCTGCGGGAGGGGCTGCAGGCCTCGTGCAAGGCGTGGGGCTTGAAAGGCACCATCCTGCTGAGCCCCGAGGGCATCAATCTGTTCGTGGCGGGAGCGGCGGAGTCGATCGACCGGCTGCTGGCCCGGCTGAGGTCGATTCCCGGGCTGGAGGATCTCACGCCCAAGGTGAGCCTGAGCGAGGCGCAGCCGTTCAACCGGATGTTGGTGCGGCTGAAGAAGGAAATCATCTCCTTCGGCGTGGAGGCGGTGCGGCCGGCGGATTACACCTCGCCCAAGATCGCGCCGCGGGAACTGAAGCGCTGGCTGGACGAGGGCAAGCCGGTGACGCTGCTGGACACGCGCAATGACTACGAGGTGAAGCTCGGCACGTTCAAGGGTGCCATCGATCCCGCCATCAAGACCTTCCGCGGGTTTCCGGATGCGGTGCGCAAGCTGCCGGAGCAGCTCAAGGACCAGCCGGTGGTGATGTTCTGCACCGGCGGCATCCGCTGCGAAAAGGCCGGACCGTTCATGGAAATGGAGGGTTTCCGCCAGATCTATCAGCTCGACGGCGGCATCCTGAAATATTTCGAGGAATGCGGCGGCGACTACTACGAAGGCGATTGTTTCGTGTTCGACCAGCGGGTGGGCGTGGACCCCGCGCTGTGCGAGAGCGATCACGCCGTGTGCTTCGCCTGCCTGGCGCCGCTGGATGCCACGGACCAGCAGGATCCGCGCTATGTGCAGGGGAAAAGCTGCCCGCATTGTTTCAAGAGCGAGCCGGAACTGCTGGCGCAGCGCATCGCCGCGCGCGAGGAATCCATCCGCCGGGTTTGCGATCCGCTGCCGGGCTCGGTGCCGCAGGAAAACCGCCGCCCGGTGAATATCCAGGCGGCGCATGACAAATGGCGCTTGCTGGATGTCCTGATCGAATTGTTTCCGCAGATCTCCGCGGCGGAGTGGGAGGCGCGCTGCGATGCCGGGCGCTTTGTCAGCTATGGCGGTGTGGTGCGCGGCAAGGATCACGTCGTGAGGGCGGGGGAGCGGGTGCTGCAGGTTTTTCCGCCGGAGGCCGAGCCGCCGGTGGCCACGGACATCCGGGTTCTTTACGAGGACGAGGCCCTGCTGGTGGTGCACAAGCCCGCGCCGTTGCCGATGCATGCCAGCGGCCGCTTCCACCGCAACACGCTGCAGCATTTTCTAAACCTCGCTTGCGCGCCATTTCCGCCTCGTCCGGTGCACCGGTTGGACGCCAATACCACCGGCATCGTGCTCTTTGCCCGCACCCGCCATTTCTGCCGGCTGCTGCAACGGCAGTTCATCGAGGGCGGCGTGGACAAGCGTTATCTCGTCCGCGTGGCCGGGCATCCGGAAAACGATGTCTTCGTCTGCGAGGCTCCCATTTCGGCGGAGCCGCAAGTGCTCGGAACCCATGCGGTGGATGAGGAGGAGGGCCGGCATTCGCGCACGGAATTCAAGGTCATCGAGCGATGCGCCGATGGCACCGCGCTGCTGGAGGCGGTGCTTCAGACCGGCCGCACCAACCAGATCCGCATTCATCTCTGGCACCTGGGGCACCCGGTCGTCGGCGATCCGGCATATCTTCCGGGCGGATTGTTAGGTGACACACAGACTCTCGATGCCGAGGCACCGCCGCTGCAGCTTCACGCATGGAAACTTTCCTTCCGCCATCCGCGCAACGGCGAGCCGATGTGCTTTGAGACCGCTCGGCCGGACTGGGCGTGAGGGCGGATTGTTAGATTTCATCCTCCGCTTCTTCATCGCACCCGGCGGAGCAGCAGCCGTCGGACTTGCAGAACCAGTAGATGCCGGCGGCGATGAGGCCCACCGCCACCGCGCCGCCGATCCATGCCGTGGCGGGTTGGTTGATCTGCTCGCGCAGGGCGCGGAACTGATCAGTGGAGTAGGTCCTGCCGGCGGCGAGGCGGTTTCTCGCGGTATCGGCCAGCCCGCGGGCTCCGGCGGGCAGCGTGTGCCGTGCGGTGTGGGAGAACAACTGGCGGACGTCCTGGCGCAGCAGGGAAATGTCCTCGCTCACGCGAGACAACAGGTCGGTGGCACGCGGATCATGGAATGGGGATGTGCTCATGGTTTCATTGTGGGGGTTTGACCACAATTGAAACCTAACCGGATCCGCCACGACCGCAAGGTGCGATGCGGATTAAAATCCGGGCCTAATTGAAAATGGCGATCAGCGCGCGGTGATCGGAGGCCTTTTCCCATCCCGGCATATCGATGATGTGGGACGCTCGGAAATCGACTTCCGGGCGCAGGGCGCGGGAGACGGTGATGAAATCGATGCGCGAGTAAATGTCGTGCAGGCCCCAATGATGGGTCCAGGAGTGACCGCGCGAATCCTTGAGCGGCAGCGCGGTGAGGTAGCCGGGATCGTTGTAGCTGCCGGTCACCGTCTTGAAAGTCTTGGTAGGCCGGGTGTCGTTGAAATCGCCGTAAACGACCAAGCGCGCCTCCGGATCGGCCTGCAGCAAGGCATCCACATGGCGGCGCAGCAGGCGGGCTTCATGGACGCGCATTTCCTCCTGATCGGCCTCTTCGATCGCACGCTTGGATTTGAAATGCACGCCGAGGAAGCGGTAGGGCTTGCCGCGGGCGGTGATGGTGGCGTCCAGAATGCCGCGGTTGATGGAAAAGGTGCGTCCTTGCAGTTGGAAATCCGTTTCCGCGGCCTTGGCGGTGGAGGTGATCGGAAAGCGCGACAGCAAGCCGAGGTGGCGCACGGGATCCGAGCCACCGATGTAGTGTGAGTGCGGCAGATCGAGCCCGGCGGCCTTGAGGGAGGATTGGATCTCGGCCAGATCGCCCGCCTCGCCGATTTCACAAAACCCGATCACGTCCGGCGTGTTGGCGACCAGCATGTTCACGACCGCCTGTTTTTCCTCCTCCGGCTTGGGCGTGTTCTTGAGCAACTTGTTGTCCACATAGCGGTCCATCGTCAGCCAGTTCTCCACGTTGTAGGCGATGAAGCGCAGCCCTTCCGAGGACGGCTCCGCAGTCACCTCGGTCACCGCAGGTGGCGGGGCGACGGGTGGGGCCGGTGGTGGGGCAGGCTGGGGTGCCGGCACGGCAGCGGTCTCGGCGGCGGGAGCTTCTTGCCCCGGGGTATCCCAATCCGGGGTGCCGCCCTTCTTGCCGCAGGATGCCATGCCGAATGCCAGCACGGCGGCAGCAAGAATGCCGGCAAGTCGCAGCGAGTCTGCGCCTGAATGGCGAAACGAGACGCGCGGAAACATCAGGATCAGGAATCTTTGGGCTCCTTGCCGGGGGCGTCCTTCACGCGCACGTCGGTCTCGGCGCGGGTGATTTCCTTCTCGAAATCCTCACGCGCCTTTTTGAATTCGCCCATGCTCTTGCCGATGCCGCGGGCCAGCTCGGGAAGTTTCTTCGCTCCGAAAAGCAGCAGGACGATGAGGAAAATGATGACGATTTCCTGGCCGCCCAACGACCCGATGAATGCGAGGTGCAAGTGGTTCATGTGCGGAATCTAGGCGCACCCCATCGGGCATGCAAAGCATTTAGCGGGAAAGATGGGCAGTGCGCAAAGCGGCTGCGACAGTGCGGGAATCGTGCCGATGGCGGCGGCGCAGCGCCAGTAGCAGCATGCCGACGAGTCCAAGCGTGGCCGAGGCCGCTTCCGGCACCGCATTCCACTCGGCCGCCGGAAGTTCCTCAGCCGAAGAAGTCGTGAAATCCGGACTCGCGGGCTCCCCGGTGTCGAAAGCAACCTCCACGGATTCGGTCTTGAAATGGGCGGCGGGCAGTTCAAAGCCGCCGGTGCTGGCGTAGGCGGACTCGATCACCAGCGCTCCATCCAGCCCGTTCTCAAACACCACCTCACCGTAGCCGGGCACAAAAACCGAGTATGGCCCATGGCCGGACTCCGTGAGTTCATGGTTCGCGAAGTCCAGCGTGAACGCGCGGCTGCTTGCCGCCGCGCCAAGCAACAGCGCCACAAAAATGAGGAGGCTCCGTTTCATCGAAGGAATGGGGGGACTCGCATCCGGCGATGTGAGCGATTCCTTTTCTAAAAGACGGCTTCAGCCCGACAAGCAAATTAAACTCGTTGAAAACAAACAAGTTAAGTCTATTGATTGTCAACTTTCTCAAAGCGGCTGCACGGCGACTTGGGCCATGCGCATTTCCACAACCGGCAGCGGTGGCAGCTTGCGGCGGACGTCTTCCAGCGCGCACCAGGCGAAGACGCTGGCAAGTTGCGCGCGCCCGGTGATCGGCAGCCCCGTGTGCAAGCCGGCCAGATAACCGGCGAGCATGGAATCTCCCGCGCCGACGGTGCTGACGACTTTCACCGGCGGTGGTCCGGCCATGCAAGAACCCTCGGGGCTTGCGAAAATCGCGCCCTCGGACCCGAGGGAAAGGATGACATGGGGCACTTTTTCACGCTGCAAGCGGGTTGCGGCGGCCACTCGCGCGGCGGTGTCCGGCAGTTCGCGGCCTTGGATTTCCGCAAGTTCGTGATGGTTCGGTTTGATCAGGTCCACGCCGCAGTCGATAGCGGCCTGCAAGGCCGGGCCGCTGGTGTCCACGGCGATCCGCGCGCCGCTTTGTTTGATGAGCCGCAGCAGGCTTGCGAAGTCGTTGGTGGAAATGCCGTCCGGCAGGCTGCCCGCCACCACAATCCAGCGGCCGGGCGCGGCGTGCAGCCGGAGTTTTTCCAGCAGCTTTTCAAAATCGTCGCCGCCGGGGCGGGCACCGGGGAAATTGATGTCGGTGGTCTCGCGGGTGGCCTCGGAGAGGATCTTGATGCCGGTGCGGGTTTCGCCGGCGATGCGGACGCATTCATCGCGGATGCCGGATTCGCGGAAAAGCTCCTCGAACAGGCGCGGATTCTCCCGGCCGAGAAACCCGGTGGCGGTGCTCGGGATGCCGTAGCCGGCCAGCATGGCGGAAACGTTCACGCCCTTGCCACCGGGCTGGCGGTGATGGCCGCGGGCACGGTTCACGGTGCCGGGCGTGAGACGGTCGAGAAAGACGGTCTCGTCGATCGCCGGATTGAGCGTGAGCGTGACGATGTCGAACGCGGGCGGCGGGTTTGCCATGGGCTGCCGGGTTGATCTAACCGAGCGTGCCGGCCAGCCACTGGCGGAAGGCGGCCTGGTCGGTGCTCATCGGGATGGCCACTTTTTCGCGGCTGGCGAGGATGGCGAGGCGCTCGGGGATTGCCACCGCGCCAGCGCCGAGTTCGGCATCCATCACATCCGGGAACTTGGCGGGGTGCGCTGTTTCCAGCGTGACGGTGCTGCTGCAAGGGTGCTGCGCGCGCCATGCACGGGCCGCCAGCCAGCCGACCGCGCCGTGCGGGTCGATCTCGTAGCCGCAGAGCGATTTCACCTCGCGGATCGCCGCGCGGGTTTGATCGTCATCGAACCATGCACCGCTGATTTTGGATTTCATCTCATCCCACGAGCCGCCGAAGAGCGCCTGCATGCGGACGAAGTTCGAGGGCGCGCCGACGTCCATCGCGTTGGAAATCGTCGGCTCACTTGGCCGCGGCTGATAGATGCCGGTGCGGAGGAACTCCGGCACCACGTCGTTGCGGTTGGTGGCGGCGATGAAGTGCTCCACGGGCAGGCCGAGTTTCATCGCGAGCAGGCCGGCGGTGAGGTTGCCGAAATTTCCGGAGGGAACCACAAAGACCGGCTGGACGCCTTCCGGCAGTTGGCGCGCGGCGTGGATGTAGTAGAAACTTTGTGGCACCAGACGCGCGAGGTTGATCGAGTTCGCGGAGGTGAGATTGAGGTTTTCCGCAAGCTCGCGATCGAGGAAGGCGGATTTCACCAGCGCCTGGCAGTCGTCGAACGAGCCGTCCACTTCCAGCGCGGTGATGTTACCGCCGAGCGCGGTGAGTTGTTTTTCCTGCAGGCCGGAGACCTTGCCCTTCGGATAGAGAATGACCACGCGGGTGCCGGGCACGTTGTGAAACGCGGAAGCCACCGCACCGCCGGTATCGCCGGAGGTGGCGACGAGCACGGTGAGCATGCGGTCGTCGTCACGGGTGAGCCATGCCATCAGACGCGCCATGAAGCGCGCGCCGAAATCCTTGAAGGCGAGCGTCGGGCCGTGGAAGAGCTCCAGCACATGATCGCCCGGGCCGAGCGTGACCACCGGCGCGTCGAAGGCGAGCGTGCCCTCGACGATTTCGCGCAGCGCCTGCGGCGGCACATCATCGCCGAAGAATGCCTCGGCCACCGCGTAGCCGATTTCCTGAAAGCTGAGATGACGCCATATTTTCCAGAATCCTTCATCGAGCACCGGCAGCGCGTCCGGCATGTAGAGTCCGTTGTCCGGCGGCAGCGAGCGGAGAATCGCTTCCTTGAGATCGACGCGGTGGGACGGATTGTTGGTGGAGTGGTAGAGCATGGGATGAACGCAAGAAGCTTTAAGCACTAATAATTCGCAATGAAGAGGAGATCAGAAAAAGAACCAGCGGCGTTTTTTTCGTTTGTAGGAGCCATCGCCCACGGAGAGCACCTTGATGTGGGTGGTGGCGAGGCCTTGGTCGCGGAAGCCGAGTTTCTTGGCGGCGCGCGGGGTGACGTCGAGAACCCGGTCGCCAATGAAAGGGCCGCGGTCGTTGATGCGGAGTTTCACGGACTTGCCGTTTTCCACATTGGTGACCTTGACGAGGCAGGGCAGGGGAAGCGTCTTGTGCGCGCCGGTGAGGTGCCAGGGCATCACCTTTTCACCGAGCGATGTGGTGCCGCGTTTCAAGCCGAACCATTTCGACTCGTTATACCATGAGCAGGTGCCGGTTTCCTCGTAGTCGAGCGCGGCGTCCACGCTCATCGGTTGGTAGCTTTGGCCGCGCACGGTGTAGGAACGCGTCATGTAGCCGCGGTAGCCGGAGGAGCAGGAAACCGTTAAAAGGCAGACGAGTGCCGCCATGGTTTGCATGATCCGGCATTTGCCCATTGAACCACGCTTCCGCCAAATCATCCCATCCACTTCGAAGTTCGATGTTGGACGTTCCATGTTCGATGTTCGTCCCCGCCGCCACGGTTACTTGCGCTCGCGGATGATGCGCAGGGTGGTGGCCACCTTTTCCTTCATCTCCTTGCCGGGCTTGAACTTGACTGCGGCGCGGGCGGGAATCGGCACATCCTTTTCAGGATCCTTGGGATTGCGGCCGATCTTGGCTTTCATCTCGCGCACTTGAAAGGCACCGAAATTGCGCATCACCACGGCGTCTCCTTGTGCGAGGGATTCGGTGATTTCCTCGATGAGTGTCTGGATGACTTCGAGCACCTCCTGCTGGGTGATCTTGTATTCCTTTTCTCCAAGTCGATCGGTGATCTTGATGGCGAGTTCGCGTTTGGTGATGGTGGCCATAAGAGGTATGCGTGTGGGAAACCAAGTGGTGCGGGCGGATTCAATAGCGCGCGGATCGCGTTTGTCCCGCTAAAAATCCGCTAATTTGCAAGGGCTTATACCGGGCTTCC
>RPOS01000123.1 GCA_003820635.1 Verrucomicrobiaceae bacterium
AACAGATAGGTGAGCGATTGGATGGTTTTGCCGAGCCCCATGTCATCGGCGAGGATGCCGCCGAAGTTGTTGACGGCGAGGTAGGCGAGGAACTTGAAGCCATCGATCTGATAGGGACGCAGCGTGGCGTTGAGCGCGGCGGGCACGTCCGGGTTGACCTCGAGCTGGATATCGCCGGCGCGGCCCTTGATGCGCTCCCATGCTTTGGGGTCGAAAACCTCGGCCGCTTTCGGATCGGCGAGTTGCAGGGCGTGCATGCGGTGGGTTTCTCCGGAGAGATCGAAGGGATCGAGTCCGAGGCGGGTGACGGCCTCGCGCTGGTCGGCATCGAGCTTGATTTCCAAGCGCATCCACGAGCCGTCGTCCATGCGGACGTAGCCGCCGCGGGCGGCGACGAGTTGGCGGATCTGGGATTTGGAGAGGTTGACGCCTTGGACGTCGATGACGATGCGCAGGTCGAACCAGTCGATATCCTGGCCGACGACTTCGAAGCGCACGGCGGCGGTGACCGGATCCGCGAGGATCGACTTGAGGCGCAGGTCGATATCGAGCTCGATATCCTCGGGCATCGTCTTGATCCACTCGGCGAAGCGCTCGGGGAACTGCTTGGTGATGCGGGATTTGAACGAGAGTAGTTTCTCGTCATAGGCGAGGCCCATTTCGTCGAGGATGGCGGGTACCGGATAGAGTGCCTCGCGGGCGAAACGCAGCAACTGCTTGCCCTTCACCGGGTGTTGCTCGGCGAGCTCCCAGCCGTCCTTGGTGAGGCGCTCGGTGCGGCGGCCCTTGGTCTCGATGGCCATCACGTCGATGACGAGGTGCTCGGTTTCCGCGGCGGTGAGACCGGCCACGAGTTTCATCTCGAACTTCGGCTTGAGCTCCAGATCCACGACGCGCTTCTTGAGCGACTCCGGCAGCGAGGCGCCGATCTTGCGCAGAAACTCCACGCCCTCGAGTGAATCGATCACGCGTTTGGGAATGAGGTAGCGCGGCATGACGTCGGTTTCCTCCAGCCAGCGGGGCGGGCCGGGGAAGACGGTTTCGTCGGACTGGTAGAGTTCCTTGCGGCCGGGCAGCAGGCGCACCGAGTGGGAAACGTTTTCGCCGGCGGCGGTGACGAGCTGCAGGGCGAAGCTCATGGCGTCATAAGGATCGTCCTCGCAGACCCAGCGCAGGGCATCGGTGACGACTTTGAATTCCTTTTCGTCGAGGTTGACGATGTAGCCCTTGAGGGCGGGCTGGCGGAAGACCCGGTTCATGAAACGGCAGGATTCCTCCTGATCGAAGTCGAGCGTGGTGTCGCCGAATTTCCGATAGAACGCGAGGTAGTGTTCCCACAGTGTCTGGCTGGAGGCGTCCATCAGCAGCGCGCCTTCGTGGTGGAGGTCCACGTAGTGCTCGATGTCGTTTTTCTCGCGCAGTTGGAGCCATGTGTGGGCCTTGGTTTCCTTCACCTCCATGCGGGCCTCGTTGATGGTGGCCACCAGGCGGAAGGCCACGGTGAGCGGCTCGTCCTGTGGTGGGCGCTCGTTGACCTGCTCGATGCGCTCATACCATGAGGCGACCTCGCGCTCCTGCTCCCAGTCGGCCATTTTTTTCTGCACGTGACCGAGGTCGGTGATCACGTTCATGAACTCCGGATAGGGGAGCTTGCGCTTGAAGAATGCGTAGGCGAGGTAGTTCCAGAACTCGAGGATGTCGCCGGGCGGCATCGGCCAGAGTTCGAGCGGCTCGTAGGTGGTGATTTCCCAGCGCGGGTTGATGCGCACCATGTCGTGGTCGTGCAGCTCGCCTTCGATCACGTAGCGGCGGTAGCGTTTCTCGATCTTGGTGACGAAGTCCGCCTCCTTGTCATCCAGCTCGCGGCTGAGCTTGTCCTCGATGATGTCGAGCACCGGCGTGTCGTCGAACTCATTGGGCGACTCCGGCAGGTCCTCGCCGCGGTGCATGCGCTCCATCATGGTAGCGTATTGGCAGGCGCCGGCGATGATCTCGTCCTCTGCGGTGCAGGAGCCGAACCAGCGGTTGCCCTGCAGGCGCAGGCTGGTGCGGAAGGTGCCGCTTTCGTCCTCCACGCGGCCTTGGATGAAGAGGTGGTTGCCGAAAATCTGGGTGACGGCACCGTCTTTTTGGAGCATTTCGCCGCGTTTGCGGGATTCCTCGGGGAAACTGTTGAGAAAGTTGAGGGTGGCTCGGTCGGGATTCATCGCGTTGTGAGTGGAAATGGTTCCGGCAGCCTGCGTGAACGGGCGAAACGCCGGCACACGAAGCTGCGGGAGGCGAGCTTAATCCGGGAATTTTAAACCAATCAACAAAAACCTTCAGGCAATGATTGCTGATTTCTGTGCATTTCTGGTTTTGGCGCAGCGGCCCGGTTTCAGGATCCATGCACGATCGCCCGACGCCTGACCGCTTCACTCCAATGTTGCATGTTGAATGTCCAATCCTCCGCCTTTTGCCTTTGCCTGCGCTGGGGATTGGCCTACCAAGAGTGGCCGCCGCCAACATGAGATTGTTCCGCATCCTGACATTCAAAGAGCTCAAAGGGTATTTCCTCACGCCCTTCGGCTGGGTGGTGCTGGCGTTCGTGGCGGTGATGCAGGGCGTCTCGCTGTCCACGGCGATGAAGGGCTTCCGGGACACGCCGGTGAAGGACAGCCTGGTTTACGTGTCGTTCCATACGCCGTTGTTCTGGTTCTATTTCCTGTTCATTTTCCCGCTCATCACGATGCGCCTGTTTGCGGAGGAAGAGCGCTCCGGCACGCTGGAAACGCTGCTCACCGCGCCGGTGCGCACATGGCAGGTGGTGCTTTCCAAATACGCCGCGGCGATGTTGTTTTACACCGTGTTGTGGGTGCCGGCGCTGCTGCAGTTCCAGCTCTTCGTGTGGCTCACCGACCTGCCGCCGGCCTGGACGCCGGGCGCGCTGGCGGGCACCTTCGGCATCCTCATGCTGATGGGCGCGGCCTTCACCGCGGTGGGCTGCCTGTGCTCGGCGCTCACCTCCAGCCAGATCATCGCCGGGCTGCTCACCATCGGCTTGCTGGTGATCCAGTATTTCCTCGGCTTCGTCACCGTGATCTGGGGTGAGTCGTTTGCGGGCGCGCCGGTTTTCCATTACATCTCCTCGCAGCGGCACCTGCATTACTTCGCCAGCGGTCTGCTGGACACGCGGCCGCTGGTGTATTTCCTGAGCGTCGCCGTCTTCGTGCTCTTCCTCACCTACCAGGTGGTGGACTACCGCCGTTGGAAACGGTGATTCATTTTCCCGCCCCATGATCGATTCCCCGCCGCCGCCTGATGAAAGGCCCGCCCGCCCGCTCAACCGCTGGGGCATGGGCTCCTTGTCCGTGCTGCAAATCGCGCTGCTCGCCGCCTGCGTCATTGCGCTCAACTACCTCTCGCTCCATCACTACGCCCGCCTGGATCTCAGCCGGAGCGCGGATTACTCGCTCTCGTCCGCCACCGGGCGCTACCTCAAGAGCAAGGCGCTGCGCGGCCGCGAGAAGCCGGTGAAGTGGATCATGGCCTACCGCCGCAGCTCGCCGTTTTACGAACGCGCCCGCGCCCTGGCCGAGGAATACGCCCGCCTTTCCAAAGGCCGCATCGAGCTGGAAATCGTGGATCCCCTGCGCAGCCCGGACCGGATGCAGGAAATCACCGCCGCCTACGGCATCACCCTGGTGCGGGATCTCATCATCATCGACGCCCGCAGCGACGACAGCCCGGTGGCCACCGAGGATGCCAACCACGTCAAGACGCTCAACCCGCACGTCCGGCTGGTGGTGGCGGAGGACATGGCGGTTTACGCCACGGCGGAGGGGAAACGCAAGATCACCGGCTTCCAGGGCGAAGACGTGCTCACCGCCGCGCTCGTCGGCGCGCTCGAAGGGCAGGCGCGCAAAATGGCGCTGCTGGCTGACAAGAGCCGGCTGGAGGGCCAGCAGGAAGGGCCCTCGCTACGCAAGACGCTGGACGACACGCTGCGCTTCCAAAACGTGGCGCTCGCCGAGCTCCAGCTCTCCGGCCTGCAGGAAATCCCGGATGATTTGGCCGGTGTGGTGCTGGCCGCGCCGAGATATGATCTCACCGAGGACGATCTGGCCGCGCTTGAGCGCTACTGGAACCGCCCTCGCGCGGCTATTCTGGTTCTGGCGGATCCCGCCGGGGTGCCGCCCCGGCTGCGGGCTTTCCTGCGCGCCAATGGCGTGACGCCGCGCAACGACCGGGTGATCGCCCGCGAAAAGGACGCGCTCGTCACCACCGCGCGCGGCGTTTTCACCAAGGGGGTGGCATTCACCCGCGATCTGGCCGGGCAAACCACCGAGTTTGGCGGTGCGAGTTGCTCACTGGAGGTTCGCGAGGGGGCCGAGGACCTGCTCAACCGGCGCATCCTGCCGATGGGCCTCATTCAGGTGTCCGCCGGATTCTGGGGCGAGACGAAATTCGGAAAAGGCGGCGAGGCTTTTGATGAAGTGGAGGACCACGGGCCGCCGCTGCATCTGGCCGCCAGCATCACCCGCGGCGCGGAAAGCGACGACCGCTTCGCCGCGGATTCCTCGCGCATGATCATCATTTCCAACACCGACTTCCTCGCTCCGCAACACCACCGCGCCGAGAATCTCGACTTCCTCGCCTCCGCGGTGAACTGGCTGGTCGGCCGCGAGCAACTCGCCGGCATCGGGCCGCGCTCGCTCGGCACCTACAAGCTGCCGCTGCTGGATGCGCAGGTCTCCTTCATCAACCGCATCAACCTGTTCTTCATGCCCGCGTTTCTCGTGCTGATCGGCGCCTTCGTCTGGTCGTCGCGCCGTGTCTGATGCTCCCGCCATGCGCTCCCTTGGATTCACTGTTGCTCTCGGGCTGGCCGCCGCGCTGCTGGGATTTGTGGCCGCCTGGCAATGGCGCTTGGGAAACTTCGATGCCCTGCTGGGCACGCCGCCGGTGGCCGTGGGCCAGCGCGTCTATGATTCCTTCACGCCGGCGGAGGTGAAGCACATCCGCGTCTCCAGCGGTGGCGCGAGCGCCGGTTTTTCCCTGCGCGAAAACGGCTGGCAGGCCGCCACGCCATGGGAGGACCGCATGGACCCGCGCGCCGCGGTGGCCATCATCAATTTCACCCTCGCCATGCGCGTAGAGGACCTGGCGGAGGCCGATGATGTGGACCCCTCCGCCGCAGGGCTCGAGGACGGCAGCGTCAAGATCCGCCTCGAGGATGCCGACCGCCGGCCGCTGGCCAACTACAGGCTCGGCCGCGTGTCGCCATGGAAGGCGGAGGTGGATGGCGCGGAACAAGCGGTGGCCACCGTTTTCATCCAGCCGCGCGACCGGCATCGCAAGCGCCATGTCTATCTCTGCGCCGGTGATATCAATCCGCTCTTCAAGGACGGTCTGAAATTCCTGCGCGACCACCGGCCGTTTTACTTCAATCCCGTCAGCCTCGGAAAAATCCGCATCCGCTCGCAACAGGGAGACCTCACGCTCGGCCGTGAGACCCCGCAGAGCCCGTGGCGCATCGTCAAGCCGCTGGACCTGCCCACCGATCCGGCGGCGATGAAGAAGCTGCTGGAGGGACTTTTCGAGCTGCAGGCCATCCGCGTTTCAGACCGTGCGGCGGCTTCCCCGCCGGCTGAGGATGCCGCTGTGAAGCCCGCCCAGATCGCCATCACCACCTTCGGCTCCGAGGTGGAAACCGTGCTGGAAATTTATCCGCCGGAATCCCCGGAAAACCAGGAAGTGCGCGCCACCGTGAGCGACCGACCGAATACCCGCTTCGAGCTGCCGCTCAAGCCCGAGCCCGGCATCGTCTCGCTGGCGGACCTGCCGCTGGCCATCAACGACCTGCGCGACCCCACGCTCACCCGCCTCAACGTCGCCTCGCTGCGCACCATCTCCATCCAGCCCGCCACCGGCGCGGAAATCCTCATCTCGCGCGAACCGCCGCAGCCCTGGATGACCACCATCGACGGCATCCCCTGCGAGGCCAACGAGGAAAACCTCTTCGCCCTGCTCAAGGCCGTCACCAGCAGCCGCGCCACCGGTTTTGAAAGCGATGCGGCCACCGACTTCACGCCCTGGGGGCTGGACCGCCCGGTGCTCACGCTGCGTTTCCTCAGTCGTGACAACCAAGTGCTGGAGCTGCGTTTCGGGCTCGATTCCAGAGGCGGCCTGTTCGTCAACCGCGCCGGCACCGCCACCGTCATGCGCGTGGATGAATCGTTTCTCGCCTCCATTCCCGTGCGCCCCTACGAGTGGCGCCACTCGCGGCTGTGGTCGGTGGACCGCGTGAATCTGTTAGGCATCATGCGCGTGGATGACGGCGGACCGCCGCTCGTCCTGAAATATCAATTCAACCAGGAATCGTGGCAGGCCGGGCAGGAGGGGAAAGACCTGACGCCAAGGCTGGATCCCGCGCGCGCCAACTTCATGCTCTCCGTGCTGGAGGGTCTCAAGGTTTCACGCTGGCTCGCTGCCAACGACGAGCAGGCGCTCGCCGCGCTCGCGAAACCCTCGCTCAGCCTCACCGTCACCGAGTTCACCACCGATGACGAGGGCGAAACCGCCGGCATCATGGACCGCACCGTGGTCTTCGCCCCCGCCGGCACACCGGGATTTTTCTTCGGCCGCCTCGGAGAGGATCCGCATCCCTTCCTGCTGGACGCGGAAACCTACGGCAAGCTCGCCGCCGGTTTGCTAGAGCGTTGATTGTTTCCCGCGCCGCTGTTTCCAGCGCAGCGGCACGGTGAGTTCCAGCCGCGTGCCCTCAGCCGGGCCGCTTGCCACATGGAACTCCGCGCCAAGCGCCGCCGCCCGTTGCCGCAGCGCCCGCAGCGTGGCCGGGCGCTCGAGTTTTTCCGCCGCAATGCCGCAGCCGTCGTCACGGATGATCAGGCGGAAATACCGGTCGGCAGACTCCGCGCGGATTTCCACATGCTCCGCGCCGGAGTGGCGCAGGATGTTGTGCAGCGCCTCGCGGAAATACAAAAACAGGTCGCGGTTGGACTCCTCCGGCAGCTCGGCCTGCCACGCCGCCTCGTTGGCCGTGAATTGGCACTGCAGGCTCTCCAGCATGATCGAGCCCGTCTCGCGCAGGTGCTCCACGGTGGCGATGCGGTGGTCGCCCTCCGGCCGCAGCAGCCAGACGATGTCCCGCACGGCACTCACGGTTTCCGCGGCGATGCGCTGGATGCGCTTGAGCTCCTTTGAAGGCCCGGTCCGGCTCTCGGCCAGATCGGCAAACATCTGGATGCTGCCGAGATTGCTGCCCACCTCGTCGTGCAGGTCGCCGGCGATGCGTTCCCGCACCTTGAGCAACTCGCGGTGCGCATGGATGCGGTAGCGGATCGGCAGCGCGATGATGGCAAAGCCGCCGGCCAGCCCGAGCAGCGCGAAAAACGTGAGGCCCGCACGGCGCCAACCGGCGATCAACCGCGCGGACTCGGCACGCAGCTCATGGCGGAGGGTTTCGATGCGCAGGCGCTCGTCGAGTGCGCTCAACCACTCGCGGGTGGAAACGAGCCGGCCATCCGGCCCGTAGCCGTCGCTCAGCGCGGTGCTCGTCCAGAACCGCCCGCCGGGGGCGATCAGGTTCTGCATCCCGTCCGCCGAGCGCACCACTTTTCCCAACGCCACATTTTCGTTTCCGGAAAGGATCTCCACCTCGCTCAAGGCGAAAAACGCGGGATAACTCTCAAAGGCTTTCCATAACTCGGTGGCTTCGATCCTGACGTAGCGCGCGCGCTCCGCAGCGATCGGCACGATCACCGGATTGTGCCCGGGATTGCGCAAGCCGCGCTCGGCCACCACTCGCCAGTCATCCGGCTTGGCTGTCTCGGAAACCGAAATGGCCAGCTGCCGCGGAAAGCCGAAGCCGCTCGGCAAGTCCGAGGTCGGCCGCTTGGCGGGCAACAGGCGAATGGCATCCACCGCATGAGGCGCACCCAGATCCACCGTCACGCCGGTGGGCACATTCGCGTTTTCCCGGCCTTCCGAAAGCCAGCCGACATTGCGGTGGTCCGCCGGAATTTCCGGCAAGCCCAGTGGCGTTTGCCCATCCACCAGAAACGCCGGTGCCCAGTGCCACGGCGCGGGAGGCGCGGCCCCGCCAATTCCCCGCACCTCCGCGTCCCGCGCCACGTTGCGCTCCCTTTCCAGCGCGAACACCTCCGCCCACGCGTGCACGAAACTGCCCTCGTCCTCGAAATCCGGCTGCAACACTTCCGCGGAAACCCTCAAGCCAGCAGCCTCCACCGGCGGCGAAACTTCATAAACGAAAGGGTGCCCGTTTCTAACAGGATGTGTGCGGCCATGATGCTCGCGCGCCACCAGCGCCAGGGATTCGCCCGCCGCATCGATCAACTCCACGGTGAAAACATCCGGCGTGCCATAGCTTGCGTCCAGGCCGCGCGCGTCATAACGCCGCGCCGGCACCAGCGCCACACAGTCCACCAGCGCCTTGCCCGGCCAGCGGATCTCCACCGCATGGCGCGTCCCCGCCGCCGGCGAGGCACTGCTGTGGATGCCGGCCCAGCCGCCCGTGCCGCCCTGATCATCCACCGGGATTCCCGGCAGCCCGTCCACCGCCGGTGATTCCGCCAGTTCGCGCTCGATTTCCCGCAGCCTCCCGGACAAAGCCCGCGCCAGCGCTTCATCCCAGCCATCCCCGGCCGCTGCGGCGCTCTCCATCATTAGCGGAAAAATCGCAAGAACTCCGAGAACTGGCGGGATGCGAATCATGTCGCAGGTGTTCTAGCGCATCCCCGGCAAGGAAGTGGAGCACCGATTTTTCCGCAGTCCCGCCGCCGTGCGCGCCACCCCCGGCATTTTTTGCGATTATCGGCTTGCATCCCGCTTGCCGCCCCCCTAATCGTCCCGCCCCGCCTACCGGAGTCTTTTCATGCGAGGATAGCTCAGTTGGTAGAGCAGTTGGCTTTTAACCAATTGGTCCTGGGTTCGAGTCCCAGTCCTCGTACTTCT
>RPOS01000124.1 GCA_003820635.1 Verrucomicrobiaceae bacterium
AGTGGAAGACGCGTGCCCGGCAGATCTGGTGCCGCATGGGCAGCCCGGTGTCGAAGCCGAGGGATTCCGCCCACTGGCGCAGGCGGCTGCGGTAGGCGATCCACAGCCGTTCCTCGCTGCGGTCCGCCATGATTCCGTTGGTGGAGGGCCGCAACACCGGGAGGTCGAGCGGGTAACCGCGGATGGGATCGCCGCCGGCCTTGGAGGTGGAGAATGTCCAAGCACCCGCCTCCTCATCGTATTCGGGCACAGGCATGTGCGGATCGCAGGCGGCGAGGTTGCGCTGCCAGAGGAGCGACTGCCGGAGCCGGTCGCGGTGGTAGCGCAGAAGAATGCCCAGGTCATATTCCGGGACCAGCACCTCGTTGAGCCGACAACGGACTTCCCGGAAATCGACCGGGCGCAGGTCGCCCTGCCGGTCGAGATCGGCGTGGAGGACCAGGGACTCGTGGTTGTGGCGGATGTCCCACGTGACCGGGCGCCGTGGTGCCCCGGGCGTAGGGCGCTGGACGTCGCGCCAGACGAGGTGGCTGCCGTCCAGATGGAGGATTTCCGGGCGCATGGGTGCGGCATCCGGTGGCGGGTTGGAACCGGTGCGTGGCGGCCACAGGGGTCGGAATCGGAGGTTGGGGATGCTCATGGGAGAGGGTGAATTTTCGGAATCTTCCAACCTACCCCCGCAAACAAACCCCTGCATGTGCTGGCGGGCGCGGTCCAAATTCCCAAGCCTTTGATAATCAGATGTTCTGGCAGGTGCTGTGAACGTCCATCCGACACCGGATCATAGCCCAAAAAACCAACCCGAACATGGGCATAATTACGCATACCTGAGAGGTTATTCCGGGTGTCAAACCGGCCCGTACCATTGGCTGATCTACATGATTAGAGCGGTATGCCGCAGCACCAAGGCGCTGGTGGCGTGATGAAACGAGCGCTCGCCACTCCGGAATAGGAGTGCTAGCTTCCCACCGTGAACAAGCCCCGCACGGTCATCAACCTTGAGGAAACCATCGGCAAGCAGGTGGGCCGGCGCAAGCCGCCGGTGGATCCGCTGCGGGTTGCAAGCGACATGAACCAACTGGCAACCGGCCTGTTTGCCGCATCCGGGCACAAGTTGCCACGGCGCGGCGTATTCCGGTTCCGCACCCATGAGGAGGCAGATCAATGGATGATGACCATGGGCCCGAAGGCGAAGAACTGATTTCCCGCGCTCCTACGCAGGAGGACTTCGTGAAACTGTGCGCACGGCTCAATGAATTGGGAGCCCGTTACATTGTGATCGGCGGATTTGCCGTCATCACTTCAGGCTATCCGCGATCCACCATGGACATCGATTTCGTGATCGATACCTCCCTGGAAAACGAAGCGCTCGTCTATCAAGCTCTCGAAATCCTGCCCGACCAAGCGGTGAAGGAACTCCTGCCCGGCGAGGTGTCCCAATACAGCGTGATCCGGGTCGGAGATGAAATCTGCGTGGACCTGATGGCCTCGGCTTGTGGCATCGGCTACGAGGAAGCCATCAAGGATTCTGTGATTCGCACCATTGATGGCGTTCCGATCCCCTTCGCCTCGCCGCGCCTGCTCTGGCGCATGAAGGAAAAAACTTACCGCGAAAAGGACGCGCCGGACCTGCTTTTCCTCCGCCAGCAATACGGCGACGAAATCTTCGGACCGGACCGGTGAAAGCTTGAGCGTTGACCGCGCTGACCATACATGCCGGATCGCATGCAATCCATCCGGAAGACTACCCGGCAGGCTTCTCCTAACACGTCGATGAGGGCTGGTTATCTCAGGGCGGCTTGGACTTGTGCGGCGGAGATGGCCTTCATGTGTTTGGGGGCCCGTTTCGTGCGGCCGCCTCAGCCGAAACACCGGCAAAAACCCTGGCCCGTCATTCCCGATTCCTCACCGCCGAGCCGTCTTTCACGGTGTCCGGCGGATGCAGCAGGACCTTGTCGCCCGGTTTGAGACCGGAGAGAATCTCGGCAAGCCGTCCGTCGGAATGGCCGGCTTCAACGGCGGTGAGGCGGGCGCGGCCGTTCTGATAGATGAATGTTTTCCAGGCGTTGCCCTCGCGGAACAGGGCGCCGGATGGCGCCACCAGCACATCGTCCGCATGCCACACCGCCACGCGGGCTTCCACGCGGTAGCGGTCGCCGAGCGCGCGGGCGGCTTCCGGCGGATCGATCAGGTCGCTCAGCACGATCACGCGCTGCTCCTCCACACCGAGCGCGGATATCTTGGTGAACGCGGCGGGCTCGATCCGGCGCACGCGGCCCTTGAGCGGTGCCTCGCCGCCCCATTGCTCGATTTCCACCGGGTCGCCCGGGCGGATGGAAACGGCGTCTCTTGAGAGGATTTCCGCCTCGATCTCGATGTCCGCCGGATCGCCGATCTCAAGGATGGCCATGCCCGGCGTGACGACGGTTTCGCTTTCCTGCATCACGTTGAGCACGTTGCCGGAAACCGGGGATCTCACTTCCACCAAATTGCCCGCCGTGCTGACATCCGGGCGCTCCAGCACGGCGCGGGCCTGGGCGAGTTCGTAGTCGATGACTTGCAGCGAAAACTCCGCCGCGCGGACTTCCGCGGCCTTGATCGAGGCCTCCGCCTCCATGCGGTCGCGGTCGGAATCCGAAATGGTGCCGTCCTGTTTCACGGAACGCATCCGGTCGCGGTCGGCCTCGGAGAATTTGAGGGCGGTTCGCGCGGCTTCCAGCGCTTCCAGCGCCCTTTTGCGGGACGCCTCGTGCAGGGAAACCACGGCCTCCGCCTGCAACCGCGCCCGCGGATCGAGCAGCGGCGCGGCGACCGGCTCGATGGCCGTGAGCAGGGTTTTGCCGGCCTCCACGGCGTCGCCGGGCTTGAGCGGCACGCGGCGCATTTTCCCCGCCACGGGCGCGGCGACGACGTAGCGGTTGCGCACGCGGGTTTTTCCTTCCTCCGAAACGCGCACCGTGAGCGGCGAGCGTGCGACCACGCCGGTTTCGATGACGATGGGTTTTGGCCACAGGCCCCACGCGATGAGCGCCAGCAGCAGCAACGCGCCAAGCCATGGCAGCGCCCGGCGCACGAGGTGCCTGCCGGATGGATCCGGCTTGGTTTCCCATGGGGCCTTGCCTTCGTTGCCGGATGTTTCGGGAGTTGCCATGCAGTCGCGAAGCGATAGTGGACCACGCAGGCCCGGCATGCAAGCGGGCCATCCGCAAATCCAGCGGTCTGCCAGATGCCGCCGCTGTTCCTGCTTGGCGGGTTCTCCATGGAGGTTTAAACCGCTCCATGAACGCACCTCGCGTAGAAGCACCCTTCCGTGCCGCATTTGCACGGGATACGCCGCGCGCGGTTGTTACAGGACAAATGCCGCACGCGGCTTAATTTCAATGCTCGGCAGATATGAAGAAAGCATCCATCGTCCTCATCATCCTAGGAGCACTGTATCTACTCTCGAACGTGAGAGATCAAGTTCGAGGCTCTACTACGCTCAGTATGCCAATGCCTCATCCGAGCACACCCTTGCCAGATGGATCAGCATCCGCAGACGACTCAAACAGCAACTTTGAAGGCGCGATGATCTACAATTGGTTGTATGCCTTCGGTCTTGTGGCTTTGGGATTCGTCGGCCTGAGCATCCACGGCCATTACGAACGTCTCGATCCATTGTCGCCTGACTTCGACGCAGTGTCCTCCAATTCCAGCAATCCAAGACCCAGATGATAATTCGAAAGCCTAACATGTGCTGCAGCGAACCGCGCCGGTGGGCGCGCATCTAACGTTCTTCCTCCCGGATCTTGATGCGGGCGGGGACGTCCTTGATGGGGATGCCGGCTTTGGTGAGGGCGTCCCAGACGTGGAGCAGGCGCTCGAGCGGAAGTTTCTTGTCGGCCTCGAGCTCGAGTTTGCGGCCGGGGTTCTGTTTCTGATAGGCGGCGAGGTAGGACTCCAGCAGGCCTTCGGGGACTTTGAGCGAATCGAGCGTGATGTTGCCCAGCGCGTCCACGGCGATGACCGAGCGCGGGTCGCTGACGGTGTCGGACGGGATTTCGCGCACGGTGGGCAGCTCGATGCGGAGGATTTCCCGCGGTTTCTTGAAGGTGGTGGAGACGATGAAGAAGACGAGCAGGATGAAGAGGATGTCGATCATCGGGACGATCGGCACCTCGGCGCGCTTGCGGTGGATGCGGTGGAAGTGCATGGCAGGTCAGCCTTTGTTTCCGCTGCGCTGGCAGACGTGGGCGAGGTCCGCGAGGAGCGATTCCAACCGCGCGGTGAGAACCTCGATGCGGCGGGTGAAATAACCGTGGGCGACGACGCAGGGCACGGCGATGGCGAGGCCGAAGATGGTGGTGTTGAGCGCCACGGCGATGCCGCGGGCGATGGCCAGATGATCTGCGGCGTCGCTCAGGCCTTGGAAAATCACCACCAATCCGGAGGCGGTGCCGAGCAGGCCTAACAGCGGAGCGACGGTGATGACCACATCCAGCAGGCCGATGCCGGCGTGGAGCCGCGAGGTTTCCTCCCGGGCGGAGGCCTCGACGGCGAGGATGATGTCGCGCTGCGGCTTGCCGCGGTGGCGCACGGCGACGGCGGCGAGCCGGGCGAGCGTGCTTTCGCCTTTTTCAAACTCCTTGAGCACGGGCTCGGTGCGGTCGGCCGCGGCGATTTCCTGGAAGTTGGCGACTTTTCTCGCGAGCTCGTCCGGGATGACGCGGCGGCGGGAAAGCGCGAGGAACTTGTAGAGGATGGCTGTCAAGCCGACGAGCGATGTGAGCGCCAGCGGGATCATGAAGATGCCGCCTTTGAGGAGGAAGTCCCATGAGGTGCGGAGCGCGTCGGTGGCGGTGATGGTGGCTAGCGTCTGGTGCATGCGGGGCGGTGGTGTGTTAGAAATAGAAGCGGAAGATGAGTTCGAGCGGTTCCTCGTCGTATTCGCGGCGCAGGGCGGGCGGCATGGCGGGGATGGCGGCGTCCCGGATGGAGTTGAGGGTGAAACCTTTCTGGACCTCGCCGGTTTCCATGTCCCCGACGAACTGGACGGAGCGGATCTTGCCGCTGGTTTCCACGAAAAAGCGCACGGTGAGGAAGCCCGGCGTGATGAAATCCCGGTGGCGCACGCAGTTGCGCTGCCACTCCAGCTCCACGGCGCGGCTGATGACGGCCTGATAGCGGCCGAGCGGGCTGTCCGCCACATCGAGCGAGCTTTTGCCGGTGCGCGAGATCGATCCGACCACGGCGGTCTTGCGCTGGAAGCCTTTGAAAGCGGGCTTCGGCTGGGCTTTCGGCTTCGGCAGCTCGGCCACTTCCGGGGTGCTTGGCTTGGCGTCGGCGGCCGGCTTTTGCTTGGGAGTGGGTTTGATGTCCTCGCTGGCGGCGGTTTCACGCGGAACCTGCACGTCCACCGGATTCGGGCCATCTAACAGCCCCTCGCGCGGCGGCGGCGCGGCGGCCGCGGTCTCCGGCTGGGCTTCCTGCGCGGGGCTTGGCGGCGTGGTCTCGGCAAGGGTGGCCTCGGCTGGCGGTGCTGGCGGGGTTTCCGGAGCGAGCTCGCCGTCCTGATAATCGCTCTCGGTGGTTTCGATGTCCGCCGCATCGCGCGGCTTGATGCCCGCCTGGGAGGGCAGCGGCGGGGCGGCGGAAACCGGTGCCCGCTCGCTGGTGGCGCGGGTGTTGCGCTCGCCCATGAAGGCCGGGTTTTCCGCCGGCGGCGCGGCCTGATCCGGCGTGGTGCGGGCAAAACGTTGCTCAGGAGGCGCGGCCGCCGGAGCCGCTTCCGCCTCGGCGGGCGCGGCGTAGATGGTGGCCACGGTTTGCGCGGCCGGCTCGGGTGGTGGTGGCGATTGCTTGCGCAGCGTTTCGAATTTCAACGAGGCCATTCCCACCATGGCCAGCAGGCCGAGATTGACGAGCAAGGACAAGCCGCCGGCGATCATCCACAGATGACCGTCGCCAGAGTGCCGGGAGTCAGCCATCGCCTGCATCGTCGTCAACGCCGCCAAGCATGCCGCGAAACCCTGCGGGCGCAATCCGGGAAATCAGCCACTCACAATCCTTTGCCAAAGGTTTCTTCCCTCCATTGCGCCTGCTTCTCCGGGTCGAAGCGTTTCCTCTCCGGTGCCTCCTCCACCATTGGGCAGCAGGCGCTCCACCGCCAAGGCCCGCTCGGTTTCCGGCCAGCGCTGCTTCACATCCCGGATGGTCATCGTTTTCATGGCGCATGGGCTAAGATGTTTCACGCCGGAGCCAATGAGCTCAATCCGGCCAAATATTTCAAACGGCCCGGGATGGAAAACCCTCAAATCGCTCTCGAAATCGTAATTTTCAATCAGCCATCGACAGTAAAAATCGAAAAACACCCCGAAAATGGCAATTTTTGATTGCGCCGTCGGGTGGGTTCTCCTAATTCACCCCCGGAAAGGCCAATTTTTTATGAGCAAAGAGCAAATGGACGGCGCGCAAGCCCTCATCAAGACCCTCGACGAACTGGGCATCGAATACATCTTCGGTTACTCCGGCGGAGCGGCGATCCCGATCTTCGATGCGCTCGAGACGGTGAAGACCAAGATGAAGTTCATCCTCGTCCGCCACGAGCAGGGCGCGGTGCACATGGCGGATGGCTACGCCCGCGCCACCGGCCGGCCCGCTGCGGTGCTCGTCACCTCCGGCCCGGGTGCGGGAAACACCGTCACCGGCCTGATGACCGCGATGATGGACTCGGTGCCGATGCTCGTCATTTGCGGCCAGACGGTGACCTGGATGCTCGGTAAGGACGCGTTTCAGGAAGCCGACATCTTCGGCATCACCATCCCGGTGGTGAAGCACAACTACCTCTGCAAGGACACCGATGCCCTGCCCCGCATCACCCGCGAGGCCTACCACATCGCCACCACCGGCCGCCCGGGGCCGGTGCTGATCGACGTGCCGAAAAACATTTCCCAAGGCCCCTTCACCGGGGATCTGGACGCCACCTTCGACCTGCCCGGCTACCATCCGGAAACCGCCGAGCTCATTGATGAAAGTGCCGCGAAAAAAGCCGCTGACCTCATTTCCAAGGCCAAGCGCCCGGTCATCCTCGCCGGCCAGGGCTGCATGATCGCCCGCGCCGACAAGCAACTGCTGGAGCTTGCGGAAAAACTCAACGCCCCGGTCACCACCACCCTGCTCGGCAAGGGCGTGTTTCCGGAAACCCACCCGCTCTCGCTCGGCATGCTCGGCATGCACGGCACCGCCTACGCCAACAAGGCGATGGTCGAGTGCGACCTGCTCCTCAACATCGGTTCGCGTTTCGACGATCGCATCATCGGCCAGCCCGCCAAGTTCTGCAAGGATGCGCCGATCATCCACATCGACATCGATCCCGCGGAAATGGGCAAGATGATCGTGCCGGATGTGCAGATCGTCGGCGACGCGAAAGCCGCGCTCAACACCATCCTGCCGCTCGTCGGCAAACTCGAAACCACCGACTGGTTGTGGAAGCTCGACGGCTACAAGAAGAAGTATCCGCTCACCTACAAGAAACAGGGCGGCCTGCGCATGCAGCAGGTGATCGACGAGCTCTATCAACTCACCGAAGGCAAGGCCATCGTCTCCACGGACGTGGGCCAGCACCAGATGTGGGCGGCACAGTTCTACAAGAACGACGCCTCCTATCACTGGCTTTCCTCCGGCGGTGCCGGCACCATGGGCTTCGGTTTTCCGGCGGCCATCGGCGCCCAGCTTGCCTGCCCGGACAAGATAGTCATCTCGATCTCCGGCGACGGTGGTTTCCAGATGACCTTGTTCGAGCTCGCCACCGCCGCGTTGCACAAGCTGCCGATCAAGATCGTGGTGCTCAACAACCACTATCTCGGCATGGTGCGCCAGTGGCAGGAGTTGTTCTATGAAGACCGCATGTCCGGCGTGGACCTCGTCGGCAATCCGGATTTCTGCAAACTCGCCGAGGCTTACGGCATCCCGTCCGTGCACATCAAGCGCCCGGCGGACGTCACCCGCATGTTGCAAAAGGCGCTCGACTACAATGACGGCCCGATCCTCATCCATGCCGAGTGCGTCAAGACCGACAATGTCTTCCCGATGATCCCCGCCGGGGCCGCGCTCGAGGACATGATCATCGAGGCTCCCAAGCACCGCATGGCCAAACCCGTCGGTTCCACGTGAGAGACTCTTGAATTCAACATTCAAATCCAACATTCAACATTCTTTACGCCATGTCTCATACCATCGTGACCACTGACACACCGGTCGAAGCCGCGCCGATCGCCCGCGGGCCGGTCCACACGCTCTCGATTCTCGTCAACAACCAGCCCGGTGTGCTGATGCGCATCTGCCAGGTGTTCTCGCGCCGCGGCTTCAACATCGATTCGCTGGTCGTTTCCGAAGGCCGCAACGCGAACTTCTCGCGCATGACCATCGGCGTTTCCGGTGATCCGGAAGGCCTCAGCCAGATCATCATGCAGGTCGGCAAGCTCATCGATGTGATCCATTGCTTCGAGCACACCTCGGCCAACTCGGTGACCAAGGAGATGATCCTCATCAAGATCCTCTGCTCGCCCGAGGAACGCTCCATGGCACTGCAGATCACCGAGCATTTCTCCGGCAAGACCGTGGACCTCACGCCCACCTCCATGATCGTCATGCTCAATGGCGACAGCCCGAAGATCGATGCCGCGGTCACCATGTTCTCGCAGTTCAACATCATCGAGACCGTGCGCACCGGCAAGGTGGTCATGGCCCGCGGCGAGCAGCCGACGTGATCAGGCGGCCTCCGTTCCGCGCAGGATGCGGATGCCATGGCGGATGTATTCCACCGCGGACCACAGCGTGAACCCGGCGGCCACGATGCATGGCCACGTCGGCGGGATGTCGGTGAACTTGAGCATCACCCAGCCGAGCGCGAACATCTGCGCCACCGTGGTCACCTTGCCGGTCCAGTGCGGCGCGAATTCCACCTCGCGGCGATGGTTCCACAAAATC
>RPOS01000125.1 GCA_003820635.1 Verrucomicrobiaceae bacterium
AGTTTTTCCACCTCCGCAACAGACGCCTCACGCCCGTCGAGGCGGATCCGCCCCGCCTCCCTGATGATGATGTGCACGCCGAATCCACCGCCGCCGGAATTGGGTTTGACTGCCAGCCCGTCCGGACACAGCCCGAGCATGTCCTGCAGCGTCATCGCCCTGCCAATCCCGAAGTCCGGGGAGAGCGAGCGCGCCACGCCGCCGCGGCTCATCGCCACCAACCGCGGGATGTCCAGATATTTGGAAAAAGCCCGCTCAAACAACAACTTGTCGCTCAGAACCTCTGCCGAGCGGCCGTTGAGACGTATCAACTGATAGCGGCCGAAGTCCGACAGGTAATCATGCCAGTTCGACTCATCCAGCCCGTAAATGCCCGCGGAGTAGGTGTGAAAGCCGCGTGAAAGCCACCGGGCACGCTCTGCCGCCGGCATCCTCACGTCCTTGCACTGCTCGTTGGAGCGATACCTCCGCAGGCTATCGGCATACCAATAGGCCGCCCGCAACAAACTCTGTTTTCTCATGAGGATAGGGAAATGGTTTCAAATGGCCTGCCCGGCACTGTGGCTCAGGCTTTCCAGACCTTGCCATCGGCGGTCTTGACGCCGGCCATTGCGTTGCGGGTGTCTACCACGCAAGCCGCCCAGTCCGCGAGTTGCTGGTAATCCACGCAGGCGTGGGCTGTGGCCACCACCACCAGGTCATGGCTCCGGATCACGGATTCCTCCCATTCCACAGAACGGGTTCCGGCCCATTCGGCATGCTCGCGGGTCATGCCGATCACGGGAACGTAGGGATCATAGTAGGAAACATGCGCGCCACGTTCTTTCAACAATCCCATGAGGCGGTAGCTCGGGGACTCCCGCTCGTCATCCACGTTGGGTTTGTAAGCGAGGCCGACCACGAGCACCCGGGAGCCGTTCACCGCCTTGCCGAGATGGTTGAGGGCCTCGGCCACGCGGCCGACCACATAGGCGGGCATCGAGGTGTTGATCTCGCCGGCCAGTTCGATGAAACGGGTGGCGCAATCGAACTCGCGCGCCTTCCAAGTGAGATAGAAGGGATCGATCGGGATGCAGTGTCCGCCCAAGCCCGGGCCGGGATAGAAGGGCATGAAGCCGAAGGGTTTCGTTTTCGCCGCCGCGACCACCTCCCAGATATCAATGCCCATGGCCGCGTAAACGACCTTCAACTCGTTGACGAGGGCGATGTTCACGCTGCGGAAGATGTTTTCCAGCAGTTTGGCGGCCTCCGCCACCCGGCAGGAGGCCACCGGCACGAGGTTTTTCAGCGACTTGCCATAAAGCGCCAGCGCCTTTTCCAGACAGGCCGGTGTAAGGCCGCCCACAAGTTTCGGCACCTCGCCCACCTTGCTGTCCGGGTTGCCCGGATCCTCGCGTTCCGGCGAGTAGGCGAGATGAAAGTCTTTACCCGCCACCATGCCCGAGCCTGCTTCGATCACTTCCCTGAGGTTCTCATCCGTGGTTCCGGGATAGGTGGTGGACTCGAGCACCACCAAGGCACCTTTGGTAAGATGCGGCGCGATGGCCCGGCCGGTTTCGAGCACATAGGAAATGTCCGGATCACGGTTTTTACTCAGCGGCGTCGGCACGCAGATGATCACCGCCTGCACGCCGGAAATCCGCGAAAAGTCCGTGGTCGCCTCAAACAGACCGCCAGCTCTCATCTCGCGGATCTTCTCCGAGTCGATGTGCCGGATGTAGCTTTCGCCGTTGTTAAGCCGGGTGACCTTGGAGTCATCGATGTCGATGCCGAGAACCGGCACGCCGGACTTGGCAAACTGGAGCGAGAGCGGCAGGCCCACGTAGCCCATGCCGATCACCGCGACGCCGGCATTCACTGTGAGTGAGGTTTCAGGATTCATGATATGGTTATGGATGGTGTTGGTTGAGAACAAGCGCACAAGCATTCAAGCGGCAGGCTTGTGATATCTCCGGCGCAAGACCCGGCGCACGGTGCCCACGGTGGAGCGCAGCTTTTCGGAGAATGGGATCCGCAGCCAGGTGCGCAACAGGCCGTAGCCGGCATGGGCAGGTGCCGGCAGCCCCATCAGGCGCATCGAGAGCAGGCGTCCCCACACCGCTCCCTTTTTCACCACCAGGCCTTTCTGGGATGCCACCACGCGCTCCACCGATGAGGGCACCAGTTCCAGATAACCGGCCTCCATGGCACCGCGGACCAGTCGCCGACCGGCCTCGCTGCGCACCACCACCAGCGAGGAACCGTGCTCGCCGGGTTGCACCTCGCGATACCAGGGATCGCCGCAGGAAACATCCGCATGTTCGCCACAGCCGTCCGGCCAGAGATGCACCGACCACGGCCGGTAGGCCTGCACGAAGGCCCAGGATTCGGCATAGGTCATTTCCAGCGCCGGTTCCCTTTCACCCTTGAGCCAAACGGCGAACATGCCGGGCCAGCCGCGGCCGCGGTAGCGCAGTTTTTCCACCCGTGTGGGATCGATTCCCTTCCGCTTCAAGAGCTCCTCCGTGCCGCGCGTCGCGGGCGATCCGGCGCAGAAAAACGACAGGGCCACACCCACCTTGCGGTCCAGTGCCGGGCGCAACGCCTGCGCCTTGCGCAACGCCGCCACCTCCGATGGCTGGCCGACGAACACGCAGGGCGCCGGAGCCTCCTCGATCTTTTGCAAGCCGTCGCAAGCCGAGGCCGGCGCATAACGCGAACCGGTCGCCGCCAGCAAATCTTCGTAGGAACGGCTCATCACCGTGCGGTTGTGCAGCGGCTGTGCCGGATCCGCCGCCACATGCAGCACGCCATGCATCCCCCCACGCTCGATGGCATAGCGCGAGAGCGCCGTAAGCGCGCCTCCCGAGGAACCCTTGAAACGCGTCTCCGGATCCGTGGCAAAGCCCTCCCAAACCTCCAGCACCGGCCCCACCCCGGCCGCCACGCCGCCCAACGGGTCGGCATTCCGGTCGTCGCCCGCCATGCGGGTTTCCACCCCGGGGCAAACCTTCAAACACTCGCGCAGCGCGGCGGCATCGCGCGGCCCGTTCAACACCGGCCGGTGGCCATGCGCGGGATCGTTCTCCATGCGCAAGGCCCCGCCGGACCAGTAAGCACAAGCGCCACAGCCCACGCACAAGCGCCAGCTCACTACGTCTTCAATGGATTGAATGGGCATGGGTCGGAGGTCGGAGGTCGGAGGTCGTGGATTGGAGATTGTGCGCAGGGTGTGTGTTGGACTTGGGCAGGCGCGTGTTGGACTTGGGCAAGGTGGGTGTCCCACTTGGGCACGGTCGGGGGAACATCCAACATCGAACATTCAACATTGAACATTGAAGTGAAGAAACTTTGGCGCAGCCTCTGCTCACTGCTCACTGCTCACTCGGCACTTCTTTCACACCTCACGCCGCTGGCGACAAGTGGGCGCGCCGAGGCCGTCACGCCCTACCGGTTCCCGCGTCTCACTGACACCTCTTCCTCTGCGCACTGATCACTGATCACTCGGCACTTCATCTTCTGCCCACTGGCTGCAAGATCTCGGCGAAAACCTCCTTCAGGCGTGCCCGTGCGGCGGCCGCGTTTACGGCCAGGGTGGCGCGGACCTCGTCACGCTTGCGATACAGCTCCAGCACCCGCCGCAGTGCCTCATTTTCATCCACATCCCGGCCGTCCACCACCCAGTCCTCCATGCCCACCGACTCGAACACGCCCCTGAACTTCATGCTGTAGGCCACGCCCACGCAAGGCACCCCCTGCGAGAGCGCAGCAATGCACGAATGCATCCGCGAGCCGATGAAGAAATCGCACTGGCCAATGATGCCTTTGAGCTGATGGGCGTCGTAGTCACCGGTCACGATTCGAACCCGTTTTTGGAGCTCGTCCGGCAGGGCCTCCCGCACTTGTCTGGATGCCTCATTGTCGCTCTCCGGATCTCCTGCGATTGCGAAGGTGTGTGGAACCATGAGGAGTTCTCCCGGATGTTCCTCCAGCAGTCTGACCACCAAACTGGCGACAAAGCTCCGGTAATCCAGCTTCAACCCGAACTCGTTGCGGCCCGTGTAACCGCCGAAATACATCAGCCCGTTCACATTCAGCCCGATGACATTCGCGGACAAGGGGGCATCCAGTGGCGGAGCGGTCTGGATCTCAGCGGGCTTGGCGGGGTGTAGCGCGAACGCAACGTCCGGGCTGAGCCCCACCCGCAATTTCTCGCCCGCCAATACTTGCGCGATTTTCTGGCTTTCAGGATCCCTCGCCACAGCGGCCGACGAGTGACGGAGCAAATAGCGGGCCAAGCAACGCGCAGTCTTCGAGCGGAACGGACCATAGGTCTGCGGGAAATGGACCATGCTGCCTCTCAGCAGAATCACCGAAAAAACCGGCAGGAATGCCATGGCGAAACGCTTGAGCCCGTAGATATCGCTGAAGCTGTCGCCACCGCGGACATCACCCACCAGTTCCGCAGCCAATACAGCGTCAATCCAGGGGACCGAACGCCGGATTTTCAACCTCAAGGCGCAGAACGGCAGCAAGCGATACAGCAGCGACATCAGCAGAATCCACAGCAAATGATCCCGGAGACGGACACGGGGAGACATCCGGCAGGTGATGACGGGCACCATGAAGTCACCAGCCCCGGACCTGACAACCACGTCCGCAGCCGGCTTGTGGACCTGTAGAAAAGCCACCGACTTGTCTTCATGGACAGCTTTACAAAGGTCCGCGATGGAAGCGCCCAAGGCCATCACGCCCCGGTTGCCGGGTTCGACAGGGGTTCCCATGATTAACAATGCGCGACTCATCGGGTTTTTGGCGGCTAATTCTATTTTTGAATCAAGACATGAGGACATTCTGACGGGAATTTATTTTCCCATATCAATCACCAACTCTGGCTAGTGCCGCCGGGGACTCGATCACGAAATCGAAGGGCTCCGGCACCGAGTGCTGCTGATCGAGTGGAACCAGGAGGCATTGGCCGGAAAAGGAGGAGTAGGCTTCATTCGAATAATCGTTTGGCAACAAGCTGACCCTGCATCCCCTCTGGGTGAATAATTGCAGCAGATCCCGGTTTTCTTTGGCGATCTCGGCAACGATGGTGAGGTCGATTTCGGGGCTATTGGCGATCAACTCCACCAGTTCAAGCAACGCCGGACGCTCAGCTCCCTCTATGTCAATTTTGATAAAACAAGGCCTTGCCGGGTCCAAATCGACCAATGTCAGCAATGGTGCGGATTGAACCCTCGCATGAACCGGACATCCATTCGGCAGGATCGTTCGCGCTCCGGGATTCAGAGTCAGTCTGGATTCGTAAAGGACGACCTCCCCCTCTTCTGCGGCGCACGCAGCATTCATAATGCGCCCCTTTCCTCCCGTATCTGCGAGATTACGACTCGCAAGCTGGCTCATTTCGGGCGAAGCTTCGATTCCCCGCACATCCGCACCAAGCATCTCTGCAAGCAAACTGAAGTAGCCAATATTCGTGCCAACGTCGATAAATTGCGTCCCTTCACGAACCCGTTCGCGGATAAATTGGGTAAGGTTCGGTTCCCAAAATCCGAAAGTGAATAATTTCCTTCCAATCATTTCCCGGGTGTTGGTACTTAACGAAAATCCAAAATTTGTCCTGACTTTTATTACAGACAACACAGAACCTAAAGCTGCAGCGCAATAGAACCGAAAAATCTCTTTTATTTTCATGGCAATGGATCTTTCAAAGATTTTTTTTGAGATAGTTAGTTGCAGACGCGAAATGGACAGCGCAGAAGACGGATTCAGTCATCAATTTTAAAATGGTGTATGATTATTGACCCTCGGCTTGGAGAATGTTGATTTTCTGAACCACTCAAGCTGCTGCTCCATCCCTTTCAAGGGTTTGTTCCTCATTTGTGAGTTCCGGATCCCTTGTTTTGAGAGCCGCATGCATTGAACTGATGATGGCCACATTCATCCAGAAGAACACAAGGGACTGGTCAAAGTAAGAAACCGAAATGCTCGTCGCGGCGTGCGCGAAGAGCCCGGCACCGAGACACCAGACCACGAAGGCCTCCTGCTTTTCTGCATCCTCCAGCAAGCGGGTGGTCCTTCCAATCCAGCGGAAGCAAATCACAAGAATGGCAATCACCACTAGCATGGCCGGCAAGCCGGCGACTACACCAAATGCCAGGTAATAGTTGGTGATGTCCGCATGATACGGTGAGAAACTCACACCGGTTGGCATCCAATGCCGGGTCACATCGGTCCCAAACAGCCACCATTCATCGATAAATTGAAATGCGGATTCAATGAGGCGGGCGCGGTGCCAGCCCGTGCTGCTACCGGTCAGATCAATTCTGCTTAACAAGTAATAACCAGGTTGTCCCGTGTAAATTTGAAAGGCAAAATACAACACTAGCGCCGTCCAGCGCGCTTGATTAGTGAGGTGCCGGTAGCGCCACATGATGACCGCACAGATCGAAACGATCATGCTCATGAGCGGACCGCTCGAGGCGCTCGCAATGGCGATGCAGAAACCGGAAACCAAACCAATGATCGAGGCCATCCGGTTTTTGTGCCAGATCCCGATGAACAGCGGGATGCAGACCGCACCCACGGTCCCCGCCAGAATCGAATGCCGGAAGGGGCCCTGGGCCCTGTATTTGCCCTCCCTGAACATCACTTCATGAGGAACGCCCCCGAACACCGCGAATAGATTCGTTTTGGTCACCCTTTCCATCACCATCTCCACCGCGATGGGCGCCAGCATGAATGCAATAATGACGATCACACCCACCACCTCCGGCACGTCTCGGCACCAAGCCCTGATCAGGAAATAAACCAAGGCAAAATTGAAGATCACACCCAAAGCATACACCGGCCCCGAACCCAGCTCGCCGTCATGGAAAAAGCTCGCCAAAAAAATCCAGCCCATCAGAAAAAAGACCAGCTTGTCAGTCGTATTCCCAAAACCTTCGATTTTTTCCCCCTTGAGAAGCATACGGATGAGGCCTACGAAGAGCAGCATCCGGTAAATGGGCAGGGAAAAGGCCCCGATCTCGATCCCCTGCCCCATCGTCATGTAGCAACAACCAACAAGCAGAGGCACCGGTGCCCAGCGGCGCGGAACCACGAGCAGAACCACTGCGCAGAGGAGAAAAAATACAAGGGCGGATGCATTCATGTCGTCACCATCAGTTCCCTATCACGCATCCGTATCGTGAGAAACGGTTCCTCTACCGTCTCCATCCACTTCGAAGGCAGCTTGCGCCTTTTCAGCGACATTGGCCTCCTGCCCTGAGCGCGGCTTCCATCCGTTCCACAAGCCGGCCTGCGACCACCCGCCATGTGTAATTTTCCAGCACGCACCGACGCCCAGCCTGGCCCATCCTATGCGCAGCTTCAGGGTCTTCGTGAAGATGAATCAACACTTCTGCCAGCGAATCTGCGTCCGGAGAATCCAGATGCACGGCCATGGACTCTGGAAACACCAACTCACGACCCTGCCCCCGCAGCATCACCACAGGCAATCCGTATAGTGCGGCTTCCATGTAAACGAGTCCCACACTCTCCCAGTGGCTTGGCATGCAGAAGACCGTGGCGCTGCGGAACACCTCGTCGATCCTGGCCGCTTCCGCGGGTTGCTTCTTGTCGAGAAACCCGATGACCTCCACTCCCGGATCCTTTACCGGAGGCACGCAGCCCATGATGGTGAGCCGTGCGGCCGGAAACCTCCTGCGGAGCATGGCAAAGGCCTCCAGCAGCAAGGGGCCGCCCTTCCGGACCCAGTCCTTTCCTGAAAACAACACATGAGGCGGCGCGTCCGCTTGCCGCTCAATCGGGCCCGGGTCATCCGCATTGCATGCCGGGGCATGAATCCAGAATTTGTCCTGTGGCAGGCCATGATGCGCGAAAGTCTCGGCTGTCCAGCGGGTATTGGTCCAGATCAGGTCGCATTTGGTGAGAAACTCCAACTCACCTTCTATTGCCCGGGCAAGCAGGCGATCCCGTTGTCTCGCGAATCCGTAGCTTTTGCTGAACATTTCCAGCGTCGCCGCGGCCTCCACCGAGATCTCGGCGTGAGCCGCCATCAGCGTGCCAGTCTTGGCCGGAATGCCGCCCACACCGATCTGGAGCACCGCATCATGCGCAGGCAGGTTCTGTACCAGTGGCCTCAAACGACGGGTCTGCAATTCCATGTTTTCAGGCAGGAATCTCCAGTAGGCATTCCTTACCGGCCTTCTCGACTCAACACTTCTGTGAAGGTCAACGAATCCGCGCACGAGATCGATGGGCCGCCACACATCGGCGTTCAAGCGTCCCACAATCCGGCCAGATTTATCAAGCTCTGCAAACAAATGATAGGGAACCCCCGAGTAGGTGGCTGCAGACCAAGGATCTCCCAACGTTGCGCCCAGAATTCGCATTTTTTTGAATAGATTCTGAACGCTTGGTTGCCGGCCAGCGTGCCGAGAGGAATGTTCCGCAATCCGCCAATACCAGGACTTATTCCACCGCTTTCAACCCCATAGGCCGGGCCGGCGGAACCCAAGGATCGAGCGGCTTTTGCGCTGCCGCAGCCCCTCGATACGCTTCCCACATGTTTTTTACGAAAACCTTGATTTCGTTGGTGCTGTTGGAAGACTCATTTTTTTCCATTTCATAATACCGATCACAGTAGTCCAAAAATTCAGGATGCGCCCAAGCTTGCTCCAGTCGGCTTAGACGGGCAGCCAAAGCAACCGCCACTAAATTTGCGCCAACGGTATCTCGATACACCCGATTCCAGTTGTAGCCAGCGGATGTCGCCGGATAGCCGCCTTCAGGTCCCCACTCTGGCATCCCAAGCGCGGATTGCGGGTATGGGAATGGTCCGTTATTTGGGTAAAGCGGATGGACTCCAGACCGAGTCACGGCGTCAATGTCAGCTTGGGTAACATAAAAGTGCTGGGTGTCTTCGGCAAATGATCCACGATATTTTATCGGATCGAGGCGGTCGA
>RPOS01000126.1 GCA_003820635.1 Verrucomicrobiaceae bacterium
CCGAATGAAATGGCGGTAGGCGTGGGCCGTGATGGCAAACCCGTCGGGGACTTTCACCCCCATGCCCGCGAGTTCGCGGACCATTTCGCCAAGCGAGGCATTCTTGCCGCCCACGAGCGGAATATCATCGCTGGTAAGCTCTCCGAACCATTGGATCAAAGGAGTGGCATTCATGGCGGTAGAAGGATGGAGTCAGTAAATATTCGTCCATTTCACCCGAATTTGCGATAGGGGCCGGCACTCACTCGCGCCGGGTGTTTCCACTCGGCGCGCCATCAGGGATCGCACTAAAATGGGTCGCGTACATTGCAAAAACCTGTGCTCGACACCCACTTTCCGGCTGTCTAGCTTTCCCGCCCACACCAAAAACAACATGATTCGCAAATTCATCCCCGGCGCCCTGGCCATCGGTCTCGCCGCCACCACCTCCGCCCAGACTCCCGCCGCTGCACCCAAGGAGGGAGCCGCAACGCCACCAGTCGAAGCCCCCGCCGCTCCCAAGCTCGATCCGGCCGTCGTCAAGAGCGACTCTTCCTACGCGCTGGGCTTCCGCACCGGCAGCACCTTCAGCCAGCAGTTCGGCCGCTTCGGTGTGGGCCACGCCGACCTTGATCAGGAAAATTTCATCAAGGGCTTCATGGCCGCGCTAAAGAATGGCAAGCCCGAGATTGGCGAAGAAAAACTCCAAGCCGCCATGCAGGCTCTTGGCGACATGCTCCAGAGCCGCGAAAAGGAAACCGCCGCCGCCAACCTTGAGGCCGGGAAGAAGTTCCTCGAGGAAAACGCCAAGCGCGAAGGCGTCATCACCACCAAGAGCGGCCTTCAATACGAGATCATCAACAAGGGCGGCGATGAGAAATACGCCGCTCCCAAAGAGGGTGAAGAGGACAACAAGCAGTTCCTCGTCAACTACAAGGGCACTCTCATCGACGGCAAGGAATTCGACGCCTCGCCTCCCGGCCAGCCCGTTCCGATGACCCTCCAGGTCGTCGAGGGCTTCAAGGAAGCGCTCACCACCATGCCGGTCGGCGCGAAATGGAAACTCTTCCTGCCCTCCAACCTCGCCTATGGCGAAGAGCGCCGCAGCGCAGACATCGGACCGAACTGCGCCTTGGTTTTCGAACTGGAACTCACCAAGATCGAGGACGCCCCGGCCCAGCAAGCCATGCCCTTCCCGATGCCCCAGGGCCAGCCGGGCGAGTGATCCGCAGCTCCGGAAACTTCCATCCCATCGGTCATGCCGGCCGATGGGATTTTTTGTGGCCATTCCCATCAATCCATCATTTGAAATCCCCTGCATGAGCGAATGGAGCGAACAAACCCTGCGCACGGCCGCCTCGTGGAAGGCCTTCAAGGACGGCAAGGCGCTCTTTGAAAACGGTGCCGTAGGCGATGTGAAAACCAGCCCCAGCGGCTGGCGCGGCACGGTGCATTCCGGCAAGCGGCCGGTCCGCGTGAGCGTCACCCTCAAGTCCGCCACGGATCTCGAAACCCGCTGTTCCTGCCCGGAAAACCAGGCCAGTGGGGAATTCTGCAGTCACGCCGTAGCCACTGGCCTCGCCACGCTCGCCGTCAGCACTTCCTCCAAGAGCCGATCTGTGCCGGAACCACCCACCGCCATGCCGCGGGATCTCTTGCTGCCGCCGAATTGGCATCAGGCACTGGAACGGGGTAAGCTCAGCGCCACCGCAACACCGTCCTCCCGCGCCCCTGCGGATCCCGTGGACCTCCGTCTGGCCGCATGGCTCACCGCCGAACGGGTGGCGGATACTCCGAGCCTTCACCTCCACCTCGACGCTCCCCTTACCGCAAGCTTTCTCGATGCCATCGCCGGACACCCCGCGGTCTTTGCCGGCAAGGATCGCCAGCCGCTCAGCGTGACCACCGGCCATCGCATCCACCTCGCCGATGCGGCGCTTGAGGACGGGCAAGTGTCACTCAAACCCGCGGCGGATGGCGGATCGTGGATCGAAATCGGCGGCTCATTCTGGCAGGCCGGGCCGGATTTCCTCAAACGCGTCGGCACTGCAGCCCCCCCCGCTCCGCTGCGCGGGGCGATCCAGCCCCTGGCCCATGGCAAGCCCTTCAGGGTTCCGCTGAGAGAACTTCTGGCAAATCTGGACGCATGGCAGGACTGGCTCGCCTTCCCCAGTGGCGGCTGGCTCGACTCGCTTCACTTCATCCCCGCCAAGGCGGACTTCCTGCTCGCGCTGGATGGCTCGCACCAACAAGTAGAAGCGCGCCTCACGGTGGCATACCCCGATTCCCAGCCCGTGATACCCGGCCTGGGAAATCCCGCCCATTTGCCGCGACTCTGCGAGGAACTCTGCGAAATCCGCGATTCCGGCGCGGAGCAGCGCGCCGTCGAGCGCCTCGAAAAATCCGGATTCCATGCCAGCGACCGCGGCAGCGGCATTTGGACGCTGCGCGGCGAAGAGGCAGTGCTCCGGTTTCTCTCCCAGACACTTCCCGCCCTGCGCCAGAACTGGCAGGTTTCCCAAAGCCTGCGCTTCGCCAAAGCTCACCAACAAATCGCCGTCGTCTCTCCCCGGATCGAAGTTCTTGGTTCCGGCAATGATTGGTTGAGCTTCAATCTTAAATTTCAAACAGACGATGGAATTCAGGTGCCGCGCGAGGAAATCCAGCGCCTCCTGCGCTCCGGCAAGCACTCGGGCCGGACTTCCGGCGGACGTCATCTGGTCCTCTCCAGCGATCTTGCCGACGTGATCGAACCGCTCTTTTCAGAGCTCGATTTGCAACAGAAAGACGGTCACTACGAAGCTTCTTCACGCTCCGCAGATGTAATCTTGGAAATTCGTAAAAAAATCCAAGGATCATTGCTTTCAAATGATTTAAATAATTTATCCACATTTGAAAATCCGTCCACTCTTGATGCCACGCTCCGGCCTTATCAACAACACGGATCGGCATGGCTACTGGACCGCATCAAGCGCTTCGGCGGAGCCTTGCTGGCTGATGACATGGGGCTTGGAAAAACACTTCAAACGATCGCTTTGATCGAAAGCTTATTCGCCCGCAAAGAAGCAGACAGCGGCGTGGTGTTGGTGGTGGCAACCGCCTCGCTCCTGGGAAATTGGCGCGCCGAATTCGGCCGCTTCGCCCCCGCCCGGCGCGTGCGCATCCTGCACGGCGGCGGTCGCGAGCGGGAACAAGAGGCACTGAAACCCGGCGAGGTAGCTCTGACCAGCTACGGCACGCTCGCACGGGATTTGGCTTGGCACCTGAGGCAAGACTACCGGGCGGTGGTGGTGGACGAGGCGAGCCTGATGCGCAATCCGGACACGGATCACGCCAAGGCCGTCTCCAAGCTCCGCAGCAAGCACCGCATCGCCCTCACCGGCACCCCCGTGGAAAATGGCGTGCGGGATTTGTGGTCGGTCTTCCGCTTCATCCAGCCCGGCTGGCTGGGCGGGCGGGAGGACTTTCGCGCCCGCTATGAAGTGCCGCTCGCCAGCGGTGAGTCCGCCGATGCGGTGATGGAGCGGTTGAAGCTCAAAATTTCCCCATTCATTCTCCGCCGGACCAAGGAGCAGGTGGCACCGGAACTGCCGTCGAAACTCCTGATCGACGAGTTTTGCGAACTCAGCCATGACCAACAAGCTGTCTATCGCGATCTCCTCGCCGAGGGTCGTAGGCAGGTCGAATCGATCGCCGATTCCGGGAACTCGGGCGCGGCCCGCATGCAGATGCTCACCACCCTGCTGCGCCTGCGCCAGAGTTGCTGTGATTTGAGTCTCTTTGGAAACGATCGTTTTAATCAACTTGCCATCTCCCGTCGATCGGCCAAGCTCGAACGCTTGTTGGAATTACTGGAAGAGGCTGTGAATGGAAATCACCGAGTTCTGGTTTTCAGCCAATTCCAGAAACAATTACTGGAAGTCGAGAAATGCATATCAGAGCGTGGCTGGACTTGTTTGAGGCTCGATGGCCAGACCCGCAACCGTCATGAGATGGTGGAAAAGTTTCAAGATCCACAGGGGCCGCCGGTGTTTTTGATCAGCCTGAAGGCAGGTGGCTACGGTCTGAATCTGACGGCGGCGGACACCGTGATCCATTTCGATCCGTGGTGGAATCCGGCAGCCGAGACCCAAGCCACCGACCGAGCCCACCGGATCGGCCAGACCCGCCCGGTGACGATTTACCGCCTGCTCACCCGGGGCACGGTGGAGGAACAGGTGTTGCGCCTGCAGGCCAGGAAACGCGAGTTGGCCACCGCCATCGACGAATCCGGCGGCGGGGAGGCGGCAGGCTGGAGCCTCGGTGATTTGAAGTCGGTGATCACGGGTGGCTGACCAGCGCCGGATGCAGCGCGGTGCGGCCGGTGCCATCGTGGATCTGGTGGCGGCAACTGGTGTCTGGCGCGGCGAGGATGGCATCGTCCGGCAGCGCGCGGGCTGCGGGGAAGAGAACGAGTTCTCCGACATTCATGGAAACTTCGTAGTGCTCTTTCTCATATCCTCCTGTCTGCCGTATCGAGGGATCACGGTGGAGTCCCAGTCGGCCACGGCATGGGGTGGGATGGCGTGATGGATGATTTGCTCGGCGGGAGTAAACCAGGCTTCCACTTGGGCGGCGTCAAGATCCGCACAAAGCCTGCGGAAGGCATCCTCGCCGCACAGAGCCGGCCTTTGTGTATGCCGGTGATTCTGGCCACTGCCTCGTCGTCTTGAAGACGGCGGCCATGGGCGTAACGGGTGCCACCGATCAGGCAGTTGAGGGAGAAGGTTTTGAGGATGTCGGCCACGGGCGTGGCGTTAGGGCTGGTGCGTGGAAAGCTCGGTGATCGCTCCGCAGTGTTCGAGAAAGTGATCCCACGCCACCAATCCGCCATACGGGGTGAGCGCCTCGTCGCTGCCGCGCAGGTGAAATTGCCCGCCTGCAGGCAGGAATTTGAAATCCAGTTCTCCTTCACCCATTGGGTGGACCTGTGAATCGTTGGTTTTCGTCTTCAAACGCAGCTACAATAAGCTCTTGCGCCTGTCTTCATCAATCTCAACTGCGGATTAGAGATTGAGAAGCGTGAACGGAGCCTCCGAGTTGAGTGCAATGATACCGTAGCAACAAAACGTCCCCGGAGGATGCTTCCCCCGGGGACGTGACAGATACGATTTGAAGCCCGAGCTTACGCGGTTGCGCTTTCCTCTTCCTCCTCGATGGTCTCGCGGACCGGGATGATCGGCTCGGGTTCCTCGACGGTGAACTCAAACTCGGAATCGCGGTGGCACGGGAAGCCGGTGCCGGCCGGGATGAGGTGACCCATGATGACGTTTTCCTTGAAGCCGGTGAGGTAATCGACTTTGCCCAGGGTGGCGGCCTCGGTGAGGACGCGGGTGGTGTCCTGGAACGAGGCGGCTGAGATGAACGAGTCGGTTTCCAGCGAGGCCTTGGTGATGCCTAACAGAACGGGCTCGGCTTCGGCGGGCTTTCCACCATTGGCCACGATCTCGGCATTGACGCGCTTGAAGTTGGTGCGGTCGATTTGATCGCCCCAAAGCCACTGGTCGGCATCGCCGGGGTCGGTGATCTTCACCTTGCGCAGCATCTGGCGGATGATCACCTCGATGTGCTTGTCGTTGATTTCCACGCCCTGGACTCGATAGACGGACTGCACTTCGTTGACGAGGTGCTCCTGTAGTTCCTGAGCACCGCACGCTTCGAGCAAGTCTTCCGGAGACACGGGGCCTTCGGTGATCTGGTCGCCGCGCTTCACCTTGTCGCCATCGGTGACGATGATGTGCTTGCCCATCGGGACCAGGTGGTCCTGTTGCTCGCCGGATTCGGCGTGGGTGACGACGACGCGTTTCTTGCCGCGCACGTTGGTGCCGAAGGAAACCTCGCCCTCGATCTTGGCGATGACGCAGGCGTCCTTGGGCTTGCGGGCTTCGAAGAGCTCGGCAACACGCGGCAGACCGCCGGTGATGTCCTTGGTGCGGGCCACCTTGCGGGGCGTCTTGGCGAGTTGGGTGCCGCCGGTAACGCTCTGGCCTTCCTTGACGGAAAGGTGGGCGCCGACCGGGATGGAGTAGCTGGCTTTCACTTCCTTGGTCTTTTCATCGATGATGACGACCTGCGGGTGAAGGTCTTCCTTGTGCTCGGTGACGACCATGCCCTTCTTGCCGGTTTCCTTGTCCGTCTCGTTGGTGACGGTGATGCCGGAAATCATGTCGCGGAACTCCACCTTGCCGCCCTTCTCGGTTAGAATCGGGACGTTGTAGGGATCCCAGGTGACCACGGTGTCGCCCTTCTTCACATCCTCGCCGTCTTTGACGGAAATGATGGAGCCAATGACGATGATGTGGCTTTCCAGTTCGAGACCGGCCTTGTCGCGGATCGAGACCGAGCCGTTCTTGTTGAGCACGACCCAGGTGCCGTCCGCCGCCTGCACGGTGCGGAGGTCCTTGTAAACGAGACGTCCGGCGTTCTTGGTCTTGATGATCGGCTGTTTGAAGGTGGCCGCGGCCACACCACCGACGTGGAAGGTCCGCATGGTGAGCTGGGTGCCGGGCTCGCCGATCGACTGGGCGGCGATGATGCCGACGGCCTCGCCAATTTTCACCGGCAGGCCGGTGGCGAGGTTGAGGCCGTAGCAGTTGGCGCAGCAACCGCGGTCGCTTTCGCAGGTGAGCACGGAGCGGATCTTGAGTTTCTCCATGCCGATGCGTTCGACGGCCTTGGCCTGAATCTCATTGATCACGTCATCCACCTTGATGAGGATCACGCCGGTGACTGGATCCTTGACCTCCTCACACGACACGCGGCCGTAGATGCGGGAAGCGAGCGAGGCGCTTTCCTCGTCGCCATCCATGATGGCGGAAACCGAGATGCCGTTGGCAGTGCCGCAGTCCTGCTGGGTGATGATCACGTCCTGGGCCACGTCCACGAGCTTGCGGGTCATGTATCCGGAGTCCGCGGTCTTGAGCGCGGTGTCGGAGAGACCCTTGCGCGCGCCGTGGGTGGAGATGAAGTATTCGAGCACCGAAAGACCTTCGCGGAAGTTCGAGATGATCGGGCGCTCGATAATTTCGCCGGAGGGCTTGGCCATGAGGCCGCGCATGCCGCCGAGCTGCTTGATCTGCGACTTGTTACCCCGCGCGCCGGAGTCCACCATCATGAACAAGGGTGATGCCTTGGCCTTGCCGTCGTTGTGCTCGATCTTGCGGTAGAGCGCGTTGGCAATGGTGTCGGTGGCACCGGTCCAGATGTCCACGACTTTCTGATAGCGTTCGCCATCGGTGATGACGCCGTTGCGGTATTGCTTGGTGACTTTCTCTACCTCCTCGTAGGCCTTGGCGATGACCTCCTTTTTCTCCTCGGGAATCACCATGTCCACGATACCGATGGAGGTGCCGGAGCGGGTGGCTTCCTTGAAGCCGAGGGTTTTGAGGTCATCGAGCACCTTGACGGTCTCGGGCTTGCCGACGGTCTGATAGCAGCGCCAGATGATGTCACCGATCTGCTTCTTGCCGACGTTGTTGTTGATGAAACCAACGCCCGCAGGCCAGATTTCGTTGAAGCGGACGCGGCCGGGAGTGGTTTCGATGATCTTGCCCTCGCGCAGCGCGGCCTCGAGCGGCGTGAGTTCCTTGCGGTCCTTGTCGCTGAGTTCCTCACCCTTGTAGCCGAAGACGGTGTTCTTGCCGTAGTCCGGGTTGCGGATACGGATCCACTGATGGTAGTCCACCTTGCGGGAAGCAATGGCGAACTCGACTTCCGACGAGTTTTCGAACAAGGGCAGGTGCTCGGCTTTCTCGCGGTCCTTCGCGGTGCGCACCGGTGCCCAGGTGAGATAATAGGTTCCCAGAATGATATCCTGGGAAGGCACCGTGATCGGACGGCCGGAGGCGGGCGAGAAGATGTTGTTAGGAGCCAGCATGAGCTGGCGGCACTCCATCTGGGCCTCCACCGAGAGCGGCACGTGGACGGCCATCTGGTCACCGTCGAAGTCCGCGTTGTATGCGGTGCAGACCAACGGATGAACGCGGATGGCCTCGCCCTCGATGAGTTTCGGCTCGAAAGCCTGGATCGAGAGGCGGTGCAGCGTGGGAGCGCGGTTGAGCAGGATCGGGTGACCCTTGGTCACTTCCGCGAGGATGTCCCAGACCTCGGTGGTCTTGCGGTCGATCATCTTCTTGGCCGAACGCACCGTGTGGCAGTAGCCAAGCTCCTTGAGGCGGCGGATGATGAAGGGCTCGAACAAGGTGAGCGCCATCTTCTTGGGAAGACCGCACTGACCGAGCTTGAGGTCCGGACCGATGACGATGACCGAGCGGCCGGAGTAATCGACGCGCTTGCCGAGAAGGTTCTGGCGGAAACGACCGCCCTTGCCTTTGAGCATGTCGGAGAGCGACTTGAGCGGGCGGTTTCCAGCACCGGTGACGGCGCGGCCGTGGCGGCCGTTGTCGAAAAGCGCGTCAACTGCTTCCTGGAGCATCCGCTTTTCGTTGCGGATGATGACTTCCGGCGTTTTGAGGAGCAGGAGGTTTTTGAGGCGGTTGTTGCGGTTGATGACGCGGCGGTAGAGGTCGTTGAGGTCGGAGGTGGCGAAGCGGCCGCCTTCGAGCGGAACCAGCGGACGCAGGTCCGGCGGAATCACAGGAAGCACGGTCTGGACCATCCATTCCGGGCGCGACTTGGAGGCCGCGAAGCCCTGGGTGATTTTCAGGCGCTTGCTGAGTTTCTTCTTGTTCTGCTTGGAACGGGTGGTGCCGAGTTCCTCTTCAAGCTTGACCTGCAATTCAGCGAGGTCGGCCTGTTTTAGCAATTCCATGATGGCTTCGGCACCCATGCCGGCCTTGAACGAACCGTCGCCATAGGTGTCTTCGGCTTCGCGAAGTTCGTTTTCGGTGAGCAGTTGGCCGCGCTCGAGCGCGGTGTTGCCCTGCTCGGTGACGACG
>RPOS01000127.1 GCA_003820635.1 Verrucomicrobiaceae bacterium
AACCGAGGAAATGCCGCGCAGTTCCAGTTCATGTTGCAGACTCGCCTCATAACTGCTCTCCAGCAGGCCGGGACCAAGATCACGATGAACCTCAATGGCTGCCCCAATCACCTCTTTGGACAAATTGTTCAGATAGTCCTTCATGTTTCAAATTTCTTCCTTTGCGTCCCTTTGCGACCTTTGCGGCTTTGCGGTTCAAATTAACCGACCAGCGGCATCTCTCTCGGTTTTTTCCCTGCCATGGCTTGGGCGATGGCGGCGATGTGGTGGGGGGTGTTGCCGCAGCATCCGCCGGCGAGGTTGAGCAGGCCGGCCTCGGCGAACTCGGCCATGTAATCGGCCATGTGATGGGGTTCAAGATCGAAGCCGGTGGGCGCGAGCGGGTTGGGCAGGCCGGCGTTCGGGTAGCAGGAAACGTGGGTGGTCGCACAATCGGAGAGTTCCTCCAGATGTGGCCGCATCAGGTCGGGGCCGAGCGAGCAGTTGAGGCCGATGGCCAGCGGGTGGGTGTGGGCGAAGGCGATCCAGAAGGCTTCCACTTTCTGGGCGGAGATCATGGTTTCCCCGCCGAGGCCGACGGCGGCGGAGAGGATGAGCGGCAGTTTCAGCTTTTGTTCCTGATAGATTTCCTGCACGGCGACGGCGGCGGCCTTGGCATTGAGGGAATCGAAGATGGTTTCGATCATCAGGATGTCGCAACCGCCCTCAATGAGCGCGCGGATCTGGAGTTTGTAGGCCTCGAGCACCTGGTCGAAGTTCACCACCCGAAACGCGTGATCCTCGGGGTCGGGAGAGTTGGTGAGAGAAACGGTGAGCGGCCCGATCGCGCCGGCGACGTAACGCTTGATCCCGCTGTCACTGCCGATGTCATCCGCCCATTTCCGGCAGAGCCGGGCGGACTCGACGTTCATTTCCCATGCGAGTTCGTTGAGAAACGGGTTCTCGATGATTTTCTGGAAAAACTCCGGATCCTTGCGGCCGCCGAGTTCGCGCGGGTCCTCGACGAAAAACTCGCTCTGCGCGATGCTGGTGGCGGAAAACGTGTTCGTTTCGCAGATGTCCGAGCCCGCCTCGTAGAAGCGCTTGTGGATGTCGCCGATGACGTCGGGCCGGGTGATCGAGAGGATGTCGCCGTTGTTGAGCAGGTCCTTGGGGCTGTCCGCGAAGCGTTTTCCGCGGGCATCGGCCTCGGAAAGCCCGTAGGAGCGGATGGTCGTGCCCATCGCGCCGTCGAGCACGAGAATGCGTTCGGCGAGGGCCTGGGTGAGTTCCTGAGTCGTGTCCGGCTGCGGCATGGGGAAAATCCTAGCCTCGCCGGCAGGTGGATTCAAGAAACAAATCGTCATATCCGGATATGATGATGCGAAATAGCGGCTCGCTTACCCGGGCGACGGGAAAATTGGTCCTGCAGAGCGTGGAATATCGGCACGGCACAGCGATAAAATCGCTCGCCATCCCGGGTCTCCGGCATAGGATCCGCATTGCGCTACGTCGCTTAGCCCTGCCGTGGTGGGGCGCCCCATGCCAAGCTTCCGGCATCATGTCCTCCCGCTTCCAGAGCCTGCTTTGCGCCTGCCTCGTTCTCGTGGTGGCACTCGGGTGGATGCTGATCCAGCCGTCACCGGCGGGCAGGTCGGTGGCAGCGCCACCCGCGCCTGAGGCTCGGCAGGCGGTGCCGGGAGTCCAAGGCCCCATTGGCGCGGCGGCCGATGCACCGCCCGCACCGGAAATCCAGTTCATCGCCGGGAAGCCGCCGGAGCCCCTCGTTTCAATCCCGCTGCCGGCGGATTTCCTCCAGCGCATCCTTTCCGCGGATGAAAAGTCGGTCGCCATTGCCCTGCCTGGTGGCGGCAGTGCGCAGGGTCTGGTCTCGCTGATCCGGCGGGATGTAAACGGCCTGTTGCTGGTGCAGGGAACGATCACCAAGCCCGAGGCCGGCCGCTTTATGTTCCAGCGCCAGACCATCCGCGGCAAGGCGGGCGCGCTCGCCGGATTCATCCACTACGATCATAGTGAGACGGCCTATCAAGTGCGGCCGCTCGGGGAAAACGGCGGGCCGGTGCTCGTCAAGACCACCGTGGATGCGGTGATGTGCCGTGCCTACGCCCCGCCGCCCGACGCCGCGGAGGTGCAGGAAATCCCCGCCACGCACCCGACGGACGATCCGATTCCGCCGGATGAAAACGGCATTATCCAGCTGCAGAGCCTGCCGGGGGCCGCCGCAGTGGTTTATCTGGATTTCGATGGCGAGGAGCGCAACTTCGACGGCTGGGGCTACATCAACGCCGCTCCATCCGGCACCAGCAACGCGCAGATTTTCGAAATCTGGCAGGGCGTCTGCGAGGATTTCCAACCGTTCCAGATCAATGTCACCACCGTGCGCGCCGTCCATGATGCCGCCGCGCCCGGCCACCGGATGCAGGTGATCATCACGCCCACCGACACCGCCATGCCGGGAGCCGGCGGCGTCGCCTACACCGGATCGTTCAACTGGACGGGCGCGCCGGTTTGCTGGGCCTTCCTGACCACCGGCAAGAATGCGGTGGAAGTCATTTCCCACGAGGTGGGCCATACGCTCGGACTCTCCCACGACGGCCGCACGCTGCCCTACACGGCATACTACGCGGGCCACAACGGTTGGGCTCCGATCATGGGTATCGGCTACAACCAGCCGCTCACCCAGTGGTCCAAGGGCGAATACTTCAACGCCAACAATACCGAGGACGATCTGCTCATCATTTCCTCCAACAACAACGGCGTCGCTTACCGCGCGGATGATCACGGCGCTTCCTTCGCCACCGCCCCGTGGCTGGACATCGACTCTTTGGGCGCGGTTTCCGGCGAGGGCATCATTGAAGCCAATACCGACCGCGACTCGTTCCGCTTCAGCACCACCGGTGGCAACGCCACGCTGCAGATCAACCCGGTTTCCCAAGCCAATCTCGACCTCAAGGCGGAAATCCTCAGCGTTACCAGCACGCTCATTACCACCATCGCCACCAGCAATTCCACCACAACGCTGAGCGCCTCGTTTTCTGCACTGAATCTGCCGGCCGGCGATTATCTGGTGCGCGTTTCCGGCAGCGGCAAAGGGAATTTGATCACCGGCTATTCGAACTATGCCAGCCTCGGCTCCTACACCATCACCGGCACCATCACCGGCGGTGCTTATGTGTCACGCTTCATTCTCGCGGAAAACTCCGCCACCGGCACCGTGGCCGGCACCGTGCAGGCTCGTGCCGGCCACGGCGGCGGCGCACTCTCGTTCGCCATCAGCGCGGGCAATGACGCGGGCGCCTTCGCCATCCATCCCGCCAGCGGGCAAATCACCGTGGCCAATGGCGCTTTGCTCGACTTCGAGGCTCTCTCCAGCCGTTGGGATGATCCGGCCGTCTTCGAACTGTTTGTGCAAATCACCGACAATCTCGACTACACCAATGAAACCATCCGTGTGCTGGTGGAACTGGCCGATGCCAACGAGCCGCCGGTTTTTCCCATGCCGCCGCCGGTCATCATTCCGGAAACCCTGCCGCCCGGTGCGCTGGTCGCGACGGCCGCCGCCACGGATCCGGACCGCGGCGACTATGTGAGTTATGCCATCGTGGCCGGAAATGAAGATGGCGCGTTAGCCATCGATCCCTCCAGCGGCGCCGTCACCGTGGCAGCTGCGCTGGATTACCAAACCACTCCGTTCTATCAACTCACGCTTCGCGCCACCGACCATCTCTCTCCATCTAACAGCTTGGAGGTTCCGCTTGCCATCTCGCTCGTCGGTATTCCGGAAGGCTTTGCCACCGGCTCGGTGGCGCGCACGTTTTTCAGCGGCATTTCCGGCACGGCGGTGGCGGATCTCACGGAAAACCCGAGGTTCCCGAACAACCCGAACTCTGAGGTGATCCTCAGCTCCTTCGACAGCGGCATCAACCAGGGCAACGACTACGGCAGCACGCTGCGCGGCTATCTCATTGCCCCCGCCAGCGGGGAATACACCTTCTGGATTTCCGCCGATGAAACCGCGGAGTTGCGCATCAGCCCGGATGCGGATCCGGCCAATGCCGTGGTCATGGCCAGCGTTTCCGGCCCGGTGGCTCCCGGTGATTGGACGAACCAGCCCGGCCAGCAAAGCGCTGCCATCGAGCTCACCGCCGGCGAGGTGTATTACATCGAGGCGCGCCACAAGGAGTCCACCGGCAATGACCACGTGCAGGTCGCCTGGCAGGGCCCCGGCATGGCCGCGAGGGAAATCATCCCGGGCCGCTGGCTCGCACCCTATCGCCAGCAACATGCACCCTGGGCTCCCGAGCTTGTGCTCTCGGTGCGTGACGCCGCCGCCGCAGGCGCGCTCGTCGGCCGGGTTTCCTTCATCGAGCCCAACCTCGGCGAGGAGGTCGCCAGCCATGCCATCACCGGCGGCAATGAGGCCGGCCGCTTCACTATTGATTCCGCCAGCGGGGAAATCCGCGTCGCCACCGGAGCCATGCTGCTGGCCGGGGAAACTTATGTTCTAGCTGTTTCCGCCACCGATGATGGAGACCCGCCGGCCGCCGGGGAAACCACAGCGCACATCAGCGTCACCGGCTTTGATGAAAACCTGCACGCCTGGTGGCGGCTCGACGAAGGGGCGGGCACCTCCATTTCCGACAGCTCCGGCAACGGCCGCGATGGCTGGCTGGCCGGCGGCGGAACGTGGATCGCGCGCAGCCCGGCAAACCCGGCGCTCCAACTCAACGGCAGCGACGCCGGCTTTGTGAGCACGGACTACGATTCGCTCTCTGGCATCCAGCCTTTCACCGTGGCCGTCTGGGTGAAGGTGCCCGCCAGCCATTCCGCGGAGGGCGTGCTGATCCAGCAATCCGATGCTTCCGGCTACGGCGAGCCCGGCGGTTATCGCGTTTCCGTCAAGTCCGATGGCCGCATCAGTTTCAGCGTTTATGGCTGGGATTTGGACTGGTATGACATCGACGAGCAGTTCCGCATCACCAGCTCCCAAGCCATTCATGACGGCGAGTGGCACCACGTGGCCTGCGTGCGCGACGGGGAAGCCGGGCGCATATTCATCGACGGTGTCGAAAGCGCCACCGGCAGTGGAACCATCCGGCTGCTGGAACCAGGGTCCACCACGTCGGTCGGCTACGATGCGGAGAGCGAAACGGCGTTTCTCAATGCCGCCGTGGATGACGTACGCATCTACCGAGAAGCCATGGCGAGCGGGCAGATCGTCCAAATCGCCAGCATCCCGGTTTTCGCCACCATTCCGCTCATCGGTGACGACGCCACCCAGGACGCGCCCTACAACGGCAGCCTCGCCGCGGCCGCCAGCGATCCGGACGCGGATGACACGCTCACTTTCTCGAAAACCGCCGGTCCCGCTTGGCTCGAAGTCGCCGGTAACGGCACGCTCTCCGGCATGCCGGGCAATGGCGACGTCGGGCCTAACAGTTTCACCGTGCGCGTCACCGACCTCGCCGGAGCCCATGCCGAAGCACAGCTCGACATCACCGTCCATCCGCCGCCTGTGGTCAACGTGAGCGCCAGCGACACCCTCGCCGCTGAAACCGGCCCCGATCCCGGCGTTTTCACCATCACCCGCAGCGGGTCCACCGCTGGCGATCTGGCTGTCAACTTCACGCTCAACGGCACCGCGCTCAACGGCGTGGATTATCTTGAGCTCCCGGGCAGTGTCACCATCCCGAGCGGCGCGGAAAGCGTCACCATCACCGTGATTCCGACAGCCGACGATCTCATCGAAGGCTCCGAAGCCGTGGCTCTGACCCTGGCGGAAGGCCCTTACGAGCCCGGCGAGTTCTCCTTTGCACGCCTCTTCATCAGGGATTCGAACCACGCCCCGTTCTTCCTTGCGGATCCGGTCGTGACTCCCGCCGCCCTGGCGGGCGTAGCCTACACCGGCGAGTCACTCGCAGACCACGCCGGAGATCCGAATCTCGACGATGGCGACACGCTTAACTTTGCTAAAATCGAAGGGCCGGATTGGCTGTCCATCGCCCTTGATGGCACCTTGTCAGGATTGCCCGCTGAATCGGACCTCGGAACCCATATCTTCACCGTGCGGGTGACCGATGCTGCGGGCCTCGCCGCGGATGGCAACCTCCAGATCACCGTCACCACGCCCTCGTCATTCGAAAGCTGGCAGCTTGCCGAGTTTGGCCCGCAGGCCGGAGATCCGCTGGTGGCGGGAGAATTGGCGGATCCGGATCTGGACGGCCTTTCCAACCTGCTGGAATACGCCTTGGGGACCGATCCGAATCTGCCCGATACCGCCCGCGTCGGGCTGGAAATGGTGGACGCCGGAGGCACCGCCTGCATGCGCCTCACCTACAGCATCAATCCGGCGGCGACGGGCATCACCATGGTGGTGGAAGCTACGGATGATCTGACCGATCCCGATGGCTGGTCGGACGAAAACATTCTCATTGAGGACGTGACCACCGCCCGCATTGTGGTGCGCGACACCCTTGGCGGGCCCCACCGTTTCTTCCGGCTCCGCGTCACCCGCTGATCCAGACCATGGCTGGAACCTGTGGTTCCTGCCCCCCGGTTCCACAGTCCGGCGGAGACCGGGTTCTGGCGCTGAAGAGTCTTGCGCGGCATCTCCCGAAGCGCTTTTCTCGCGGCCTCCCGAGCACGGACTGCCATGTTGAAGCCGCACCCCACCGCCCTTGCCTGCCTGGCCTCCTCTCTGGCGCTGCTCTCCTGCGCGGCTCCCAAGGCGGAAGTGGTGGCGGAAAATCCCGCTCCCCAGGCGGAAAAAACCGCAGAAACCGCCGTTGCCTCCGAGCCCGCCGTTCCCGCAGCGGCGGATGACGGCATTCGTCTGCCGGACATGCTCGGCCTGCCGGGCGAGGGTGAACTCCGCTCCACCAGCCCGGCCGCCGCCCGCCCCACCGCTGGCGAGTCCGGCGCGGTCATCGCCCGCCCGCCGGCCCAGCCGCCTGCGGAGCCATAGCGGCGGCCAACCGCCTCAGCGTTGGTTGAAGCGCGCCATCTCGCGTTGCGCCTCGCGCAGTTCGACCGCTTTTTTCAGGTCCTGGCGCTGGTCCGAGTGGGTCTTGCCCTTTCCGACGCCGATTTCCACCTTCACCCGGCGGTTTTTCCAATAGATGCGCAGCAGCGGCAGCGTGCAGCCTTTGATGGCGGTGGCGGAGGCCAGCTTGAGAATCTCCCGCTTGTGCAGCAGCAGCCGCCGCGGGCGCTTGGCGGCGTGCTGGAACCACTCGCCCGCCGTTTGCCACGGCTGGATGTCGCAGCCGTAGAGAAACACTTGGTTGCCCTCCACCCGTGCAAAGGCATCGGACACATTCACCTTGCCGGCCCGGATGGATTTCACCTCTGTGCCCTTGAGCTCGATGCCCGCCTCGTATTTTTCCAAGATATGGAAATCGCGCCCGGCCTTGCGGTTGGTGGCGATTTCCGCGCTCATGGCGTCGCTTGGGAATCCGGCACGGTCGGCATCAAGCCTCCGCCTTCTCCACCAGCTTGATCTTGCCCTCGATGATTTCCTGCAGCGCGATGTCCGCCACGCCCATGCTCGGACGCGTCGGGATGAGCGGGGAGCGGCCGCTGTTGAGCTGGCGCACGCGTTGGGAAACCAGATTGATCAGGACCAGCGGGTCGGTGACGATTTCAGAAGCCTTGTCGAGGAGATCGCTTTTCATAGGAGAACCGGGAAATCGCGAAACCGGCTTCGCTTCCTCGAACGGGATGACGTTTTCAGGAAGCTGGGACGGATGGTTTTCGCTCAAAACAGATGGATTGCGGGGATGGTCCGGGATGGCTGCCGGGCCGGGGGTCAAAACAAAGATTCCGGTTCCTGACAAGCCTTATCTCACAACGGGCGAAAATTTACCCGCTTGCACGTCTCACGCCCCCGGCCGTTCCCACTCCCGGTTGCGCAGCGCCTCCGCGGCCGCGCGGGCCTCCGCCTCCTTCTTGCTCTTGCCCTTGCCGGTGGCCAGCACCTTGCCGCGCCAGGAAACCTCCGCCTGGAACACCCGCCGGTGGTCCGGCCCGCTCTCGCCGATGATCCGGTAGGACGGCGCCTCCGGGTGGATCGCCTGCAGGCACTCCTGCAGCTCGCCTTTCGGATTACGCTCCTCCGGGCTCGTCACCATGCTGCCGATCTCCGCCTCGAACAACCGCAGCACCAGCTCCCGCACCTTGTCCGGCCCGGAATCCAGATACACCGCGCCGATCAGCGCCTCGAAGGCATCCGCCAGCGTCGAGAGCCGCCGCCGCCCGCCCGTGGCCTCCTCGCCCTTGCCCAGCAGCACGTAGTCGCCCAGCTGGATCGCCATCGCGAAGCGCGCCAGAGCCCGCCGGGAAACCACCCGCGAGCGCAGCTTGGTCAGCCGCCCCTCCGTGAAGTCCGGAAACATCCGGAACAACTCCTCCGTCACGATGAGTTGCAGCACCGCATCCCCTAGGAACTCCATCCGCTGGTTGTCGAAATGCGGCCGCTGCGACTCATAGGCCAGGCTCGGATGCGTCAGCGCTTCCGCCAGCAGCAGGGAATTGCGAAATTTGTAGTGAATCCGGCTCTCCAGCGGCTGCATGGCTCGGGTGGCTTGAGTTTCTTCCTCTCCCGCCCGGGTCTCTTACGGCCTCCCGCAGTGGGAAAAATGGGGTGATCGACGGGACTCGAACCCGCGACAACCGGAATCACAATCCGGGGCTCTACCAACTGAGCTACGACCACCATTCATGGGCGGGCGGCAGGCGTAAGCCATCCCCGCCGCCTTTGCCAAGGGAAAAAACCAGCAATCGCGCCCGCCCGCATTGCGCCAAGTAGAATGACACCGGAGAGGAGCAGAGGAATCGGCTTTCGTCGGTCGTTGCGCCAGAAAGAATGACACCCGGATGAAATCACTATCTGGGATCATGAGCCACACGAGCA
>RPOS01000128.1 GCA_003820635.1 Verrucomicrobiaceae bacterium
CTCGATGAAGTCCCACCAGTCGTGGTCTGGGTAGTGGTTGCACCAGTCGTAGTATTCTTTCTCAAACCGCTTGGGGTCTTTCTCTTTGAGCTGCAAGGCTGTGAGCTGCATGTCAGTCTCCTTCGTACATGGCAATGACAGCTGGCAGCAGCAGGACCGCTGCGTGGTTGCCTGCGCCTGCTAGCGTTCGTACGACGTCAGGCGGCAGGTCGAGGATGTATCCGCAGTCGTCCCATGCGATTAAGCACCGAGCAGCGTCCCGAGCAGCGGCCCAAGCATCGCCCCAAGCAGCGTCCCGAGCAGCGTCCCAAGCATCGCCCCGAGCAGCGTCCCGAGCAGCGTCCCGAGCAGCGTCCCGAGCAGCGTCCCGAACAGCGGCCCAAGCAGCGTCCCAAGCAGCGTCCCGAGCAGCGGCCCGAACAGCGTCCCAAGCAGCGGCCCGAGCAGCGTCCCGAGCAGCGTCCCAAGCAGCGGCCCATTTCTTCGGATGTGCCGCAGTGTGTGCCAGCACTCGGTCAATATGCTTGGCATTGGGTAAGTCGTCCCAGGCGTTAGTCATGTCAGTCTCCTTCGTGTAGCAAGCGCATAGCGTCCAGCACCCAGAGAGCGTCCTCGTTACCCGAGCCAGCCAGCGTGGCGACAGCGTCGGGGTGCAGGTCGAACAGGTAGCGTGTCTCGGGCCGGTCGAGCAGCAGCACACAGGCGTTCACAGCCCAGAAGGGCATACGGTATCGGTGCATGCCATACCACCCGTAGGCGACGCTGGAAGTGAATGGCGGGATAGTCAATCCTCCGACCCTAACCCTGATGGTTCTGGGTACCGCTTCAGCTCCCGCCATGATCGCCAGCACAAGGCTGCGGTTAATGTGGGCGTCGAACGCCTCCTCGAACCGCACTGTGGATGATTTCCAGTCACGGTCGAATGCTTCATCAGGCAAGCTCATGTCAGTCTCCGATGTGCACGGTGGTGCCGTAGGGTGGTCTAATCGTTAGACTAGTGAGTGCCCACAGCACGGGGTAGCCGGGTGGGGTGCCGAACGGCGTCTCGCCGTCGGTCAGCACAACACAGGCGTCAGGCTTGATGTTCTTGGCGTGCATGTAGTCGAACGCAACGGGCAGGTCTGTGCCGCCACCGCCACGGGGTTGCAGGTCTGCTACGGCAAACTGTCCGTGCTCGAAGGTCTGGTGGGCAGCAACGCGAGTGTCGACATACATCACGTCTACGTACGTGGGCTTGACCTGCTCGATGATGACAGCCAGCTCGGATACGAACCGCGTGGCAATGTCCGTGCCGAAGCACGACCCGCTGGTGTCGAACACGACAGCCAAGCGCGTCATAGTAGTGCTCACCATAGACGGCAGGTAAATGTCCGCGTCTAAGTACCGTCTGTTAGGTCTGCGCCATGTCGCCTCGTCACGGCCTGTGCACGTCTCACTCACAAACTCACGCAGCACCTCACGCCAGTTACGGGCAGGGTGCAGCAGCTCACCGAATGAGGGCGTATTGTCGAGGCCCATCTGGGCAGCACGTCGCTTGGCAAGTATCTCGCCTTGGCGTAGCGCTTGGTCGATCTCCTTGATGCGCTTGTCGTCGAACGCTTGTTGCGCTGCGTCGGATGTATCGGCGTCGGATGTATCGGCGTCGGGTGGGGGTGCGTTGTCGGGCAGATGCTCGTCGAACGACTGGGGTGGGGTAGGAGGCGGGTTCTTCTTGAGGTCGGCAAAGATACGACCGACTGACCAGCCCCGGTACTTAGGCTCAGGCTGCACACCTAGGGCGGGCATAGCGAGGAAGTCATCTGTGCCGTTCATGTCCATCAGGGTCAGGTTCACGAAGTGATCCATCGCAATGTTAGCGAGCTGGGCATTCTCGTTGATGAGTGAGCGCCATACCCGCAGGTGGCGGTAGGCTTTGTGTTGCTGCTCGTGCAGGATGAGCAGGCGCAGTTGTGGGTCGGTGAGTGAGGAGACGAACTCGGGGTTGACCATGACATTCCACCCGTCAGTCGCAGCGGTGGGTATGGTGTCCGTGATAGTGAGCTTGCCACATGCCATGATGCCGGCGTACCGGCAGAAGCGTGGGTGTCTCATGATGGCGATCTTCGCCTTGTTGATACGGTCTTGAACTTGCATGGTTGTTCCTTAGTGGTTTCCTTGGTAGTTAGCGTGATGCGAAGCAGGTCTAATGGTTAGACCACGCGAAGCACCTCAATAGTGTTATTGAGCTTGTTGACTGAGGTGATAACGGCGCCTTTACCCCAACGTGCAGTGAACCACCCAGACATGGTGCCGCGCAGTCCTTCGAGCTCATATTTACCCGCAGGCACAATGCGCATATCGCCCGGCTGCATATCTATCACCATTGGTCGGTAGTAGTTACTCATCTCCCCAATCGGATGCGCCGAGACACGTTTTGTTTTGACGGGGGCCAGCACAAGCTCGCCGTACTCCGTGCCGTCTGGGGAGATGATCTTGTACTTTGCCTTGATGGAGTTGAGCAGCAGCACAGCACGATCCAATGCGGTTTTTTCTACGTTGTTCATGATTAGTCCCTGTAGTAATAAGTCTGTCCGTCAATCTCAATGGTGGAATAGTCTGATCTGATGTTCTCTGCGGTAGCTTCCCAGTCGATCTCGATGTACCACGCCAACTTCTTGGGCACGTCGCCTCCGTCCTCCAGCATCTCCCGCACATGGTCGCTGAAATGACTCTCATGAATGAGAAAGTCGGCACTACCTACCTCTTCGATAATGTCGATTAGCTTGGCGTACTCCTGACCCTCGGGCTGTTGTTTCTCCCATACCTCGGCAGTCTCTTCGCGCAGGTTGTTGTAGTCGTCGTGGTCTTCGTCGATGCCAGCCTCCTCGCACGTCTCATCGAGGAACTGATCGCGCTCATCCTCTAGCTCGGACACTCTGTCCCGTAGCTCGTCAACATTTAGATAGTCACTCATTGCTTGGCCTCCTTAAGTAGTGCTGTCTGTAAGCGTGTCAGGTCACGCTGGTGGTCATACATCTGTGGCCGTGGCGTATAGGCTCGGCCTATCCGTGTCGGGTTCCAGTCCTTGTGTAACCGCACAATCGTGCGTCCGTTTGATGTTGTCTCAAGTCGTAGCATGGTGATCTCCGTTTTTCTTGGCCAGAGCTTTGGCTGATTTAGCTGCGTATTCTTCACTCATTAGGTACTCCGCCAGCTTGTACAAAAACCGCACACTGGCAGCATGTCGCTTGCTAGTTACTGCAAACGTGGCCGGAATGGTAGAAAGCAGCTCTTTGATGTATATCCCATAGTCCGCCCGAAACGGTGGTTGCCCACCGGGTTTACGTAGTTTCACGATTGTGTCCTTGGTAATAATTGGCACCCCATACAGGGTGGTCTAGCGGTTAGAACGGCACGTCTACCTCGTCGCCCAGTTTTGAGGCGACGTAGCAACGCATGGCTGCAATGAGGGGGGTTGGGCCGTACTCATGCTCTCTGTCACTCATTGGGAAGAGTGCTTTCCAGCGACATGAATCGTCGTAAAGCAATGAAGGCTCATAAGCCACTGAAATTTTCTCCCGCTCGATGATCGGCCCTGCGTGCATCCAACTGGACGCATACCGTGACTTTTTAGGGTCTTTATATTTGTCTCCTTTCATCAGGTATGGGTAGCTACCTGCGTTGTCTGTGGCGGTGACTAGCTGCCACCCTTCGGCAAGATCAACCGCTAGGTTGAGCGCCATACCTGTCAGTTCACTTGCCTTCATTTGCATACTCCTCAAGGGATTGGATTAACTTCTTGCGTCGTTCTGTATGCTGCTTCTTCTGGTAAGAATCGGAGCTGAGATTAAGACGTACGTACTCTTTCGATCCGGGCATACAGGCCAGAGTCAGGCGTATCATCTTCCGCACTGTTTCCTCCCGCTCGGCGTTCAGTTTGAGTAGCTTCTCGATGTTGTCGGTCAGCTGAGGCAGGACGGCGGCAGCGCGCTCCATCTCGGGCACGTGGTAGTCCGGCCACTGCTCCTCCGGGTACTCGCCCTTGATAGTGTTAGCGGCGAACATCAGCAGCTCATGTGCTTTCATTTCCCCTCCACTTGACGTATTACTGCACGCGCCCTACGTATCTCGGCCATGTCCCGGTTATGGTCAGCACAGTTAATCAACTCCTTGCACGAGGCGAGCAGGTCAGGTGCTGCGTCGTGCAATCGCTTCCTAGCCGTCTCCTGCTGGAAGGTCGGGCACGGTCGCACCAGCCCCTTGTCGATGTGCGGGTCGTCACCGCAGAAATTAAGGCAGTCACACTTGGGTTTCATATTGATCTCCGGTTACGTTTCCAATAATCAACAACAACAGCGCAGGTGAAACCAACAAGGCCAGAAAGCGCAGTGTTTAGTGACATCACGAGCAGGCTTGCCCCATTTGTTATCCATAGGGCTAAAAGGCCCACATGCGCAGCTAACATTACAAAAAAAGCCGTGTAGAGCATTCGTTCATGCGCTTTCATATATCTTCACCTTCACACAGTTACCCATTAGCCCGGTGATCTCACACCGGGCGAACTCATCCTCATCTCCGAATACGAACGTGGCGCCGGGGTAGTGGGCTAGCCATTGGTTGAGCTGGGCCTCCTCGTGATCAGTCAGTCCGGTCACGTCGCCGTACTCCACGGGGCAGATGTAGTGCTGGCCTATCGTGGCCTCTTCGATTAAGTTCATTAGTTATCTCCTGTTGCTCAGGCAATGGCGGCACGGGCTGCGACTACATCCGGATGATCTTTGTGAAGTTCGTTTGGAAACGTAGACGCCATGCTTTGCAGCGTTTTCAGCGCCTCCAACAAGTCAGGCGCAGCGGCGATCAAGCGAGCGTTTGCTTTTGCATCATTCTCGCCGTGGTAGACCGTGGCATTCGCCACTGCCCAGCCGCTAGCGTCGTAAATGATCTTTTCAGCTTGTTTAACGCCGACGTGCCACGGCCCGGGTGTGTGTTGTGTCATAGTGGTCTCCATGCTGGTGCACCCTATACAGGGTGGGTCTAACGGTTAGAAGTACTTGCCCATATCCGACGCTGCACGCCGGAACAGCGAGTCGGCACAGGCCATCGGGGCCTTGTCACGGTTGCCCGCCACGGTGGTGATGTACAGCGCACGTGCCTCGAACGACTCCCATCGGTTGATATACGTCATGACAGGGGCGATAGTCGTGCGGGTCGTGTCCATCGCCAGCCTGAAGGCCAAGATAAAGTAACTGGCAGTGTCCGGGGGCAGTGGGGCAGTGTCCGGGTGCTCGGTAATAGTCTCGGTGGGCGGCAGCTTGTCAGACAGCCGCAGCAGGGCGTCCATGTCGCGGGCAGCAGACTCACCCACGGTGCCAATCAGGGCAGGTAGTGTAGCTTCGCCTAGCGTGTGGCGATGCGTGATGATGTGTGAGGCATGAGCGAGAGACCGAGGGCTACAGAAGGCACGGGTCTGGTTGTTGAGGGGGTTGAATATGTACGGGTTCTTGGTCGTGGGGTCGTCGGCATAACACTCGAACACTTGGGAATATTCTTGGGCGAAGGCCAGCACCTCTGCTGCGATGGCGTTGTGAGGGGAGGATGTGGCCCAGTTGATCCACTCCTCTGCCGTGGGGTTGGCAATAGGCAGCACAGTCATGCGGTTGTACGCATGAGCCGGGATGTTATCTCCCACGCCGTCAGTGTCGAGGTTAGTCGTGGCAAAGACTATAGAGCCCGGGGGCAGGGGATGGTCGCCTAGCCTGCGCTCGAGGATGACCGGCAACAGCATGTTAAGCACCGGCCGGGACGCCTTGCCCAGCTCGTCGAGCATGATAAGCACGGGGCGTGGCTGGTGTGCACCGAACCGTACGTTCGGGGCGTAGGTCGTGGTGGGTATGGCGTGGGCAGGTCGGTCAATGATAGGCAGCCCGAGGTCGCCTAGGTCTAGGTTAGCGCAGTCGATGTACGCAGGGTGGTAGTCCGGCATGTGACGTGCAAGGGACGTGAGGATGCTCGATTTGCCGATGCCCGGGGCACCGCGCAGGAGGAACGTATTGGTGTGTCCGCAGGTCTGCACGAGGGTGGCAGCTTGTTGCAGTGTGACTTTCATGGTGTGTCCTTAGTGGTGATGAATAGATATGTGAATAGATAGTTGACTGGGTCTAACGGTTAGACTCAGGCAGGGATGTGAGTGACGAGGGTTTCTATCGTGTGGTACATGTGCTCCTTGGCTTTAGTGAGGATGTGGTTGAGGGTGTCCTTGGCTGGCAGCTTGCGCTGTTGCCACATGATGTGAATAGATAGTTGACTGTACGCGGCAACAACGGCAGGCCACAGCTCAGGCTGAGTGGTGATAGCAAGGGCAACAGCTCGGGAGTCATATAGCTTGTGCTGGTAATAGAGCTGTTGCGTATCGTTGGCAGCGGCAGCGTCTTTAGTGTCGGGCACCCCAGCGTGCAGCACAGGGAACACTGAGCGGAACTCCCGTGCAGAAGCGGCGAAGGGTCGGGATTGGGTGGTGTCGATACACCTGCGCTTGAACGGAAGGGATCGACGGGGTGTGCCGTGTTGGTTGAGATACATCCCATCGTAAAAGGCGTAGTGGCCGTGGGTGGGGCTGTACAGGTGCCACTGGCTGAGTCCGAACCGCTTGTGTGAATAGATTCGAGACGGCAGTTTGATACGTGCGAGGGCGCTGTTGAGCGTGTCCTTGGTGACGTTAGTGCGCCACGAGCTGGCGTCGAGCTGCACTCGACCGTCGGGATAGGCTCGAAGGATGGGGGTTTTGTGGCACACGACCTCTGCACACAGAGGGCTGACGGTCACGCGCTGGTTTGTCTTGCGTCGTTTGTGAGCGTCTAGCGGGGCGGAGCCTACGTAGGCACCTCGCTTGTATTTGTGTTTGTCGTAGTGGGCGGCAAGTAAGTCGTATGCAGTGGGCAATGTCATGATGTGTCCTTAGTAGTGGTCACCCTATGCAGGGTGGGTCTAACTGTTAGACCGCCTAGCAATAGGCGGCTGGGTTGTGGTCGAGAACTCAGTATTGAGTATGTATTATATCATATACTAGCCTATTTGTCAAGTAGGTGGGCTACAGCGGTGGCCCGTAGGTGGTCAATGATCTGCTTAACGCGTTGGCGGGATAGGCCATGCACGGCACCAGCCTTCGCCATGCTCTGGCCCTCGTACGTGACGCGCTTGTAAATATCTTGGTCCCGCGTGGCCGTGGGTAGGGTGGCAAGCGAGAGGGTGGGCATGTCCTCGGGGTTGGAGTAGTGCTGGAGAGTGGCAACAAACTCCGCTAGCGGGTAGAGGCGGCCTGTCAGCATGACATAACGCACGCCTTCTATATATTGTAGGGGTAAAGGTAAACCGTCGAGAGTCGGCAACAGTTCAAGCTTGAGGTTGGGGGTCATCTTGAGTCCTTTTGTGCACCCTATACAGGGTGGTCTAATCGTTAGACCGGAGGGGATAATACTAGGATAAATACGTACGAAGCAAGATACAAGTATATCACACGGTGGCGTGTTTGTCAAGTATAGGGGTAAGTGGGAAGTATTATGAACAAGGTGAAGATAGTTATGAAAGAATCTCGTAGTACTTTATAACCAAAAAAACGTTACAGCGTCACTTTTTTGTTGCCTAAAATCAATGACTTGAAAAAATATAGGTTACGCACTTAGTCTAAAAAGCCTTTAGAATCAACGGGGTATCGATGTGACGTTACGCCAAAAAAGGGTGGGTGGCTGCCGGAGCCCTTTTCAGCGAAAACACGGAAAGATATGTTCTATAACCAGCAAGGAAAGGGGGAAAAAGGAATTTCCCAGCCGCACTCCCCAAAAACAGCGTAACAGCGCTACAACTACTAACAAATAATTAATTTATCTCTCTCTCTCTCTGTTAAATCAGTCACTTGCACTATAAGAAAACCTGTAACGTTTTCACGTTACAGGAGTGCCTCAAAACGTTACACGCGTTACACTCATTCTGTTCTTTTCTCTAGTTTAATATACCCGTTCGGCAGCTCTGTTGCCTTCACCTTGCCGGCCATAATTCGGCAGAACTCTCGCAGCCTTGCCGCGCTCGGGAAGAGCTCCTTCAGTACTCTTGCTTCGTCTGCGGTCAGGGTTATCTGGGTTGTGGCGCGATCTGGCAGCCTAGTCACGGTGATACTGCCCCCACGCTCAGTTTTCCACGTCATGCGCTTGCCTGCCTGTGCCGCATACACGTGGCAGTAGGTCTTAGCCCGCGCAGCGCGTTCAGGGCCTATGGTGCAGCTCTCGCCCACTTGCATGTTTTTAAATGGCCATACAGTTCGTGAAAACATGATTTCTCCTTTGAGGTCTAACGATTAGACCGTTGCATCATAACGGCGCCTAACCCATTTGTAAATCTACTACTATCTTATTATACACTCACTCGCCCGCCCCCAGCCACTATGACGCCCTCGCGCCCGCTCGCCTGCCCCTCGCTCGCTACTAACTACTATGACGTTTCGCCCACGACACGCCCGCTGACGCGGGCAAAATCGATGGGCGCAAAAAAGCCCGCCGAAGCGGGCCTGTCCTACCATTCAAAGAGCCATGCCAGAATCACAAAGCCCGCCATGATCGCCAGCGTGAGCCAGCCTAGTTCCTGCCCTACGCTCACGCGTCAAGCCTCTCAAGCTCTTCCTGCCACCCTAGCAGGGCATCGCATTGTGCGAGGGTATCTTTGACCACCGTATCAACCCGGCGCGAGAGCTCGGGGGGCAAGGTGCCACTAGTGCGGCATTCAAG
>RPOS01000129.1 GCA_003820635.1 Verrucomicrobiaceae bacterium
CGGATGAAATGGGGAGGCTTCGCGATGAATCTTCCACACGCAGGACGTTTCGCGCCGCAGGCGACAAGTGGGCGGACCGCGGCTTGGCCGGCGTAGCCTTGTGCGAAGTCTGGGCGGCCCAGCCTTCCATTTTTCCGCTTGCTGCCGCAGCTTGGTCTGGCTGCGCTTTCACGCCGAGCTGGGGCTCGGCGTTCCCGGGTGTTTTAAAAAAAGAGGCGCACGGGTAAACCGCGCGCCTCTTGGATTTGTCTGGTGGCAGATGATCAGCGTTTCGAGAGCACGGCGGCTTCGTATTGATTGACCTCCGCGAGCCAATCGGTGCCGGCCGGGACGTTCTGCGATTCGCAGTAGGCATCCCACACCGCGCCCCAGGGCAGGCCCTTTGTTTCTTCCATGAGTGCGAGACGCGAGGTGAGGTCGCCGGATTTTTCGGACTCGCGCAGGGCGGCGGGTTCGAGCAGGGCGATGAGCAGCGCGCGCAGGGTGTTGCGGGTGCCGATGGTCCAGGCGGCGATGCGGTTGATGCTGGCGTCGAAGAAGTCGAGGCCGATGTGGGTGCGCTTGTAGAGATTGTTGCGCACCAGCTCGGTGGCGATGGCTTGCAGCGCGTCATCGAGGATGACGACGTGGTCGGAGTCCCAGCGCACGCCGCGGCTGACGTGCAGCAGGATTTCCGGCACATACATCAGCACGGAGGAAATCTTGTCGGCAATGCCCTCGGTGGGGTGGAAGTGGCCGGCGTCGAGGCAGAGGAGTTTCTGGTTCTTGATGGCATAGCCCATGTAGAACTCGTGCGAGCCGACGACATAACTCTCGCTGCCGATGCCGAAGAGTTTGCACTCCACGGCGTCGAGGTTGTGTTTCGGGCTGAGCGGCTTGGCGAAGACCTTGTCGAGCGAGTCCGCGAGGCGCTGGCGCGGGGCGAGGCGGTCCGCCGGAGTGTCCTTGTAGCCATCCGGAATCCAGACGTTGGTGACGGTGGGCGAGCCGAGCGCCTTGCCCATGGCGGCACCGATCTCACGCGAGCGGATGCAGTGCTCGATCCAGAAATCGCGGATTGCCTTCTTCGAGTGTGACAGGGTGAAACCATCGGCCGCCTTCGGGTGCGCGAAGCAGGTGGGGTTGAAGTCCATGCCCATGCCGTTGGCCTTGGCCCAGTCGATCCAGCCCTTGAAGTGCTTGGCTTCGATCTGGTCGCGATCGACCTTTTTGCCGCCGAACTCGCCGTAGAAGGCGTGCAGGTTGAGGCGGTGCTTGCCGGGGATGAGAGAAAGGGCCTTGTCGAGGTCGGCGCGGAGTTCATCGGGCGTGCGGGCCTTGCCGGGGTAGTTGCCGGTGACGGCGATGCCGCCGCTGAGGCCTTCGCCGGTGTTTTCGAAGCCACCGACGTCGTCACCCTGCCAGCAGTGGAGCGAGATCGGGATTTTGGCGAGCGCGGCCATGGCGGCGTCGGTATCGACACCTATTTCGGCGTAGCGGGTTTTGGCGGATTGGTAGGACTGGGCGATGGATTTCGAGGCTTTGGCCATGGTTTTGTAGGGTTGGAATGAAATGTGATTTGAATTTGCCTCTTGCGGCACGAAAAAAACCTCTACTGTCTCGCCAAAAACCAGCACAATCCCGCCAGTGAAGCGCGTTTTGAAAATCGACGAATGGTTCCACCCGGACGGATTCCCGATCAGCATTGAGCGGCGGGAGCCGCAGGAGGCCTTCGAGGCGCACGCGCATGAGTTTGCGGAATTGGTCATCGTCACCGGTGGCAAGGGGCGGCACGTGACCGGGCAGGACTCGTGGGAGTTGACGGCGGGTGATGTGTTCGTGATCGCCGGTCCGCGGGAGCACGAATACCGGGAGTTGAGGGATTTGCGCCTGGTCAACATCCTCTATCAGCCCAGCCAGTTGAAAATGCGCTTGCTGGATCTGCCATCGGTGGCCGGCTACCACGCGCTCTTCACCCTGGAGCCGACCCGGCGGGCGCGCCAGCCTGGCAAGGGCCGCTTGCACCTAAACGGCAGGGAACTGGCCCAGATCACCGAATTGGTCGACCGACTGGAGGGCGAGTTGAGTGCCCGGGAGCCTGGCTTCGGCTTCATGGTCACGGCGTTTTTCATGCAAATCATCGGCCTGCTCTCTCGTTGCTACGGCCGCAGTCCCTCGCCGGATGGCAAGGCGCTGTTGCGGATCGGCGAGGCGCTTTCCCACCTGGAGCGCAACATCCACCGCGAGGTGAATCTGGAGGAATTGGCCAGCATCGCTCACATGTCCCGCCGGAGTTTCCTGCGCATGTTCCAGTCCGCCACCGGCACCTCTCCGCTGGCATGGATGATCGGCCAGCGCATCCACCGCGCCTGCGGCCTGCTGCGCCATACCGACAAACGCGTCACCGAGATCGCTTTCGAGATCGGCTTCAACGACAGCAATTACTTCACCCGCCAGTTCCGCAAAACCATCGGCATGTCTCCCAGGGACTACCGGACGAGAAAGGGTGGGGAGTGAACACCTAACATGCAACAAGCGCCCATCTGAGTTTGGCCGGGCTGCTGCGGGGATTCATCCGGCGTTCCTCGGGGCTGGCGGTGATCACGCCGTCGCTGGTCTCGTGGAAAATCCCGTCGCGCAGTCCGGCTTGGAAGGCTTTTTTCACGCGCCGGTCCTCGCCCGAGTGGAATGTTAGAATCGCGGCGCGGCCGCCCGGTTTCAGGCAGCCCGGCAGCACCCGCAGGAAGGCGTCCAGCGCCACAAACTCCTCGTTCACCGCGATCCGCACGGCTTGGAAAACCCGCCGGACGGTCAGATCGGTTTCCTCCTCGTCCGCGCGGACCGCGTTTCTAACAGCATTCGCCAGTTCCAGGGTGCTGCTGAAATTTTTGCCCGCCAGCGCGGCGGCGAGTGACTCGGCACGCGGTTCGTCCGAGTGATCATGCAGGACGAAGGCGAGTTTTTCCGGAGTCACGCGCGCCAGCCAGTCGGCAGCGGAAATCCCGCGCTGCGGGTTCATCCGCATGTCGAGTGGCCCCGCATGTTTGAAACTGAAGCCGCGCGCCGGATCGTCGAACTGCATCGACGAGCAGCCGAGGTCGGCGAAAATGAAGTCCACCGCGTTTCCGGCCAGCACTTTGGCGATGCCCGCGTAGTTCGACCTCACAGCTTGGAAAGTTTCCTCTCCGAATCCCGCCTGCCTCAGCCGTTGCACGGTCTTGGGCAGTTCGATGGGATCCTGGTCCAGCCCGATCAATTTTCCGCCCGGCGTGATGCGTTCCAGAATGGCCAGCGCGTGGCCGCCGTAGCCGAGCGTGCAGTCCACTCCGGTCATGCCCGGGCGCAGCGCCAGCGCCTGCATGCACTCCGCCACCAGGACCGGCACGTGCATGCCCGCCGGTGTTTTCCCCGAGGCGATCACCCTGGCCACCGTTTCCGCATGGCGCGCGGGATCTCGCTCCTTGTATTTCTCCTCGAATCGCCGGGGATTCTTGCCGCTGTAGCGCTTGCGCCGCGGCGGGCGGGGGGCTTGGTCTTCCATGGTGGTGAACGGGTTCTGGCAGGATCCGCGCGCGAGGTCAAAGGATGTCATCGATTTCCGGCATTGCGGAGCGCTGTGGTCTGCGCCATCGTCCGCGGCGTCTCCGCCGAAAAAACGGCCCGCCTGCCCCCATGTTCGACACCGAATCGCTGCTTGCCGACTTTCCGATCCTCGACCACTCGGTGAACGGCCACCGGCTTGTTTATCTGGACAATGCCGCCACCACTCAGAAACCGCTGACGGTCCTGCTGGCCTCCCGCCATTATTACGAGGCGGTCAATTCCAACATTCACCGCGGCACGCACCATCTGGCCCGCGCAGCCACCGAGAGCTTCGAAAAAGCACGCGAAACGGTGGCCGTCCACCTCAACGCGCCATCCGCGGACGAGGTGATCTTCACCTCCGGCACCACCGCCGGCATCAATCTGGTCTCCGACATTCTCTCCCTTTCCGGCCGCCTCGCCGCCGGCGACGAGGTGCTCATTTCCACGCTCGAACACCACTCCAACATCGTCCCGTGGCAAATGCTTTGCCAGCGCACCGGAGCCGCCCTCAAGGTGATTCCCTCCCATGACGATGGCACGCTGGATCAGGATGCCTTCCGCGAAATGCTCGCCTCCGGCCGCGTGAAACTCCTCGCCCTCACCTGGATCTCCAATGCCTTCGGCACCGTCAATCCCGTCGTGGAAATGACCCGCGCCGCCAAGGACGCGGGCGCGCTGGTCTTGATCGACGCCGCCCAGTCCATCGCCCACCTGCCGGTGGACGTGCAGGCGCTGGGTGCGGACTTCATGGCGTTTTCCGGGCACAAAATCTACGCGCCCACCGGCACTGGTGTTCTCTGGGGCCGTGCCGAACTGCTCAACGAGCTGCCACCCTGGCAGGGTGGCGGGGAAATGATCAAGGAAGTCACCTTCGCCCACACCACCTACAACGATCCGCCATTCAAGTATGAGGCCGGCACCCCCAATATCGAAGGGGCCATCGCCCTCGCCGCGGCATTCGGATATGTGAATGATATCGGCATGGAAAAAATCCACGCCCACGAGGCCGCGTTGATCCGCGCCGCGGCGGATGGGCTTTCCGCCATCCCCGGCATCCGCATCTATGGCCCGGCGGACCGCTCGGGCTCGCTTTCATTCAACATCGAGGGCCTGCATCATTACGACATCGGCACGCTGATGGACCAGATGGGCGTGGCCGTGCGCACCGGGCATCATTGCTGCCAACCGCTGATGGCACGCTTCGGCATCACCGGCACCGTGCGCGCCTCATTCGCACTCTACAACACGGCGGAAGACGTGGAGGCGCTGGTGGAAGCCGTCGGAAAATCCGCCCGCATGCTCCGTTAGAAAACCCCGCCATCACCATGAACATCGTCCTCGGCATCTCCGGTTCCATCGCCGCCTACAAGGCAGCGGATCTCGCCTCGCAGCTCGTCAAGCAAGGCCATGACGTCCACGCGGTGATGACCCGCGCCGCCACCGAGTTCATCACGCCGCTCACCCTTCAGACGCTCACCCGCAATCCGGTGCTCGTCTCGCTGGAGGATGAAAAGCAATCATGGAAACCCGGCCACATCGATCTGGCGGACCGCGCCGGTCTGTTTCTCGCCGCCCCTGCCACGGCAAACCTGTTAGGCGAGTTCGCCAATGGCCTCGCGCCCGATCCTCTCACCTCCGTTTATCTCGCGCTGCCACGCGAAACGCCGGTGCTCATCGCGCCCGCCATGAACGGCAAGATGTGGCTGCACCCCGCCACGCAGCGCAATGTCGATCGGCTCAAGGCGGATGGCTGCAAGTTCGTCGGCCCCGCCGAGGGCGGGCTGGCCTGCGGCTACGAAGGCATCGGCCGCCTTGCCGAAGTCCAGGAAATCGTGGCAGCCGTGGCGGCCATCACGGCTCAGCCGTAGCGCTCCTTCTCACTCCCACTCGCAGAGCGCTTCCACATGGGCTGCGGAACCGTCTCGCAGCCAGCCGTCAAGCTGGCTCGGGTCCTTGAGCTGCTGGCCGCGCAAACGCGGCACGGCAAGGTAGCGGGTGTCGATCGACGGCAGGTGGCTCATGTCCACCCACAGTTTTTCGAATTGGCACACCGGGAAATCCCGGCTGGCATGCAATCCCCAACATCACGGTGATCCGGGCTTTACCCCGGCCCCTGCCGTGGTTAATTCCCTGCCGCGATGCACGGATTTTCCTACAAAAACGGTTCCCTCCACTGCGAAGACGTCGATCTCGCCACCCTGGCCGCCGAACACGGCACGCCGCTCTATGTTTATTCCGCGGCGACCATTCTCGATCACTACCGGCGGCTCGACGCCGCGCTGGCGGGGGTGGATCACGAGGTGGCTTACGCCGTGAAGGCGAATTCCAATCTCTCGGTGCTGCGCCTGTTGGCCAACGAGGGCGCGGGTTTCGACATTGTTTCCGGCGGCGAATTGTTCCGCGTGATCAAGGCCGGCGGCGATCCGGCGCACTGCACGTTTGCAGGCGTCGGCAAGACCCGCGAGGAAATCGTCTATGCCCTCGAGCAGGGAATTTATTCCTTCAACGTCGAGAGCGAGGAAGAACTCCGCTACCTCAACCAAGTGGCGGGAGAACTCCGCGTGACCGCTCCCGCCGCCGTGCGCGTCAATCCGAACGTGGATGCGAAAACGCACAAGTATATCTCCACCGGCAAGTCCGAGAACAAGTTCGGCGTGGATTTCGAGGCCATCGCCGGGCTTTACGAGCGCGCTGCCAAAGAACTCCCGAACATCAAACTGCGTGGCCTCCAGATGCACATCGGCTCGCAGCTCACATCCATCGCGCCCTTCATCGAGGCGGTGAAAAAAGTCTCGCCGCTCGTCCGCCAGCTCAAGGAACGCCACGGCATCGAGTTCTGGTCGATCGGCGGCGGCATCGGCATCATCTACAAGCAATCACTCGAATCCGGCGCGGTGGATTGGTGGGAAAGCCAGCCGCCGGAGGAACGCCCGCTTTCCATCGGCCAATACGGCGGCGAACTGGTGCCGCTGCTCAAGGATCTCGGCCTGAAAATCCTGCTGGAACCCGGCCGCCTCATCGTTGGCAACGCCGGCGTGCTCATCACCCGCTGCCTCTACGAGAAAAAAGGCAAGGCCAAGACCTTCAAGATCGTCGATGCCGGCATGAACGACCTCATCCGTCCGGCGCTTTACGAGGGGCACCATGAAATCGTTCCGCTCAAGCAGCCGGCAAGCGACACCCGCCTGACCATGGATGTGGTAGGGCCCATCTGCGAGAGCGGCGACTTTTTCTGTCAGGACCGCGAGCTCCCGGATTTCCAACCGGGCGATCTCATCGCGCTGATGTCCGCCGGAGCCTATGGTTTCGTGATGGCCTCCAACTACAACTCGCGCCCGCTGCCTGCGGAAATCCTGGTGGAAGGCGATGCGGCGACCGTGATCCGCAAGCGACAGACGCTGGATGATCTCATCGAGGGAGAGCTCTGAATGCCCAACGCGCTGATCCACGAGACCTCGCCCTATCTGCTCCAGCACGCCCACAACCCGGTGGACTGGCTGCCGTGGAGTGAGGCGGCGTTTGCCCGTGCGCGCTCGGAAGACAAGCTGGTGTTTCTATCAGTTGGCTATTCCACCTGCCACTGGTGCCATGTGATGGAACACGAGAGTTTCGAAAACGAAAAAGTGGCGGAGGTGATGAACCATCATTTCATCAACATCAAACTCGACCGCGAGGAGCGCCCGGACATCGATGCCACTTACATGGCCTATGTGCAGGCGACGACCGGCCAGGGCGGTTGGCCGATGAGCGTGTGGCTTACGCCCGATGGCCAGCCTGTCTTCGGCGGCACCTATTTTCCGCCGGACGACCGCCATGGCAGGCCCGGCTTCACCCGCGTCTGCCACGAACTCGCGAGACTCTGGCGCGATGACCGCGCGCGGATGGAAAGCGCGGCTGCGGGAGCGATGGAGCACCTGCGGCGCGAGGCGGCGGAAAGCGCGGTGACGGCAGGCCTGCCGGACAAGCGGGTTTTCGGCGATTTTCTCGATCGCTGCGAAACGATGTTTGATTCGCAGTGGGGCGGCTTCGGCGGAGCGCCCAAGTTTCCCCGGCCGGTGGTGGTGCGCGCCTTGATGCAACTTGGCGAGCGCTTCGGCCGCGCCACGACCGAAGGCGCGATGGCATGGGAAATGAGCGGGCGCACGCTGCGGGCCATGGCGGCCGGCGGCATGCACGATCACCTCGGCGGCGGCTTTCACCGCTACTCGGTGGACCGCTACTGGCATGTGCCGCACTACGAGAAAATGCTTTACGACCAAGCGCAGCTCGCGATGGCTTGTCTCGACGCATGGCAAATCTCCGGCGACGATGAATTCCGCGAGGTGACGAATGGAATATTCCGCTACTTGATGGAAACCCTGCGCGATTCCGGCGGCGCGTTTCATGCCGCCGAAGATGCCGACAGCCTGCCGGACCATGAGGCGAAGCACAAACGCGAGGGCGCTTTCTGGACATGGAGCGCGGCGGAGATTTCCGGTCTGTTGGATCCGCGCGATGCGGCGATCTTCTGCGCGGCATTCGGTGTGCAGGCGGAGGGCAACGCCCGGCCGGAAAGCGACCCGCACGGTGAACTGGAGGGACAAAACACGCTCTTCCGCGCCATGAAATATGACGCGCTTGCCGTGATGTTCGATTGCCCGGAGAGCGAAATCCACGAGCGCCTCGCCGCGGCGAAGCTTGTTCTAACAAGTCACCGCGCCAAACGCCCGCCGCCACACCGCGATGACAAGATCGTCACCGCATGGAACGGTCTGGCCATCGGCGCGCTGGCCCGTGGCGGGCGCTTGTTCGACCGTGCGGACCTTGTGGAAGCCGCGCAGGCCGCAGCCAGTTTCCTCAAGCGGGACTTATGGGATGGCGAATGCCTGTTCCGAAGCTATCGCCAGCACCGCGGCAGTGCGGAAGCGTTTCCCGCCGACTACGTGTTTCTCATTTCCGGGCTGATCGAACTCCACGCCGTACGGCCGGATGGCGGCTGGTTGGAATGGGCCACTGAGCTCCAGCGCAAACTCGATGCAAGCTTCTGGGATGATGCGAGAGCCGGTTATGTCATGCGTCCCGGCCTGTCTGGCGAAACGCTGATGGTGATCCGCGAGGATTACGATGGTGCCGAGCCATCGCCCAATCACCTTGCGGCGGAGAATCTGCTCAAACTGGCGGTTTTGTTGGATGAGGC
>RPOS01000130.1 GCA_003820635.1 Verrucomicrobiaceae bacterium
CATTATCTTTGCGCGTTTGTGGGCGGGATCCTGCCGCGGATTTCCGGGGAGCGGGGATGATACATGCCGGTCGCTTCGCTGCGGCCTTGCTCATACCTGTTTACGGGGCTGGGCATCACTTCGCAGCGGACTCTCCGTGAATATACCAATGGCTGGACCTGGAAACTGACGCGGTGCTACACAGACACGGAGCTCGCCCAGCAGTAGGATTCTCCTTCAGGGGCACTGAAGGGAAAACGGGAACTCAGCGATAATGAGACCGCCCGGCTAAAGCGGCTTTGGAAGATACTGGCGCTTTTCAGCCTGGTGCAGCGAACGAACGTCTGGGTTTTCATTTCAGCGGCCTGGAAGTTTTCCTTTCTGTCAAATCTCGCCATGGACTGCCAAAAAAGATCGCAGCCGAATCAATCCAAAGCGGAATTGCCACTGCACCGTCACAGGCTTGATCCACACGTTTCCCGCGCCCCTGTCGCTTCGGACTTGCATTCCGTATTCTGGCAACAAAACTGGCAACGTCACCGACGGCAGGAATGTCATTAGCGACGCAGAAATACCTAATTTGTTGTAAATCAACGGCTTTGAAAGAAGCGTGGGTTCAATTCCCACCTCCGCCTCCAAGCGTAAATTGCTGGAAAACACGGTGTTTTCCACATTCAGGGCACGAAGCTGCGCTCACTCGGGTTCGGCAATCTTGGTGGTGGCGAAGCCACCGGCGGGCGGGCAATGTGGTTTGCCCCAAATTATCTTTCCGGCAGCACGGTGGCGATGGTGGGGGTGGCGGAGAAGATGCGGGCGGCGGTCTCGCGGACTTGCTGCGGGGTGAGCGCCTGATAAATGGCGGCCATGCGGCGGTGTTGGTCGGCGGGGTGACCGAAGAGCAGGTCGAGCGCGACGTGGCGGGCGCTGTGGGCAGGCGATTGCTGCTGGATGGCGAGACCGCTGAGCACGGTGGAGCGGACGCTTTCGAAGACATCTTCCGGGATGCCGGCGGCGGCGATTTTCCCGATTTCCTTCATCATCTCATGGCGGGCGAGTTCCACCTGTTCCGGCGCGGTGGCGAGGTAGAAGGTGAAGAGCCCGGCATCGTAGCCGAGGAACTGGGTGGCTCCCACCTGATAGGCGAGGCCGAGGTCCTCGCGGATGCGGGCGAACAAGGGCCCGGCCATGTCGGCGGCGTATTCCTGGATCATGGCCAGCGCGTGACGCTCCGGGTTGCTGACCGAGGTGCCGGGGAATCCAATGGCGAGCACGGCCTGTTTTTTCGGCAGCCGCACGGTGGATTCGCCGCGGCCGGGATTTCCCGCGGGTACCGGCCATGGACTGCCGGCGGGCAGTTCTGTTAGATTTTCGGAGAGCAGATCGAGAACTTGGGCGGCTTCGAAATCTCCGGCGATGGCGAGGGCGATGTTGGCGGCGTTGAAATGGCGGGCGTGATGGGCGGCGAGGGCGGCGCGATCAAGCGCGGCGAGGCTGGCGGGTGTGCCGAGCGAGTCGAGGCCGTAGCCGGTTCCGCCAAATGCGGCGTGGCGCAGGGCGCGGAAACCGGCGTGCAGCGGGTCCTGCATCGCCTCTTCCAGCGCGGCGAGTTGGCTGGCTTTTTCACGGGCGATGGCCTCCTGCGGCAGGCTCGGGGAAACGAGAATTTCCGTGAAAACGGCGGCGATGGTGGCGATGTCCGGCGCGAGGCCGCCGGCCTGCACGAGCAGGGCGTTGTTGCCGGTGCCGGCGGAAACGGAGGCTCCAAGGGATTCGAGGGTGATGGCGATTTCCTGCGCGCTGCGGGTGGTGGTGCCCTTTGGCAGGGTGGAGGCGAGCAGTTGGTTGAGGCCGTTGGTTTCCGGTGTCTCGGAGGGCAGTCCCGCGCGGATGGCGGCCTGCAGGTGGACCAGCGGCACCCGGTGATCCGGGATGAGCGCGATTTGCAGGCCGTTGGGCAGCGTGTGGACCTGGATTTCCTCGCGCAGCCGGCGGATTTTCCCGGATCTAACAGGCGCTGGCGCGTCGAGCGGATCGAGGATTGTGAGGGAAAGCCGTTCGTCGGTGAGACGGGATGCGGCGCGGCGGATGTCTTCCACGGTGACGGCTTGAATGGCGGCGACGTGGCGGCGCGTGAAATCCAGGTCGCGCGCCTCGTGCCAGTTTGAGGCCAGGTCGGACGCGCGGCCGGAGGCGGTGGTCAGGCTGCGGAACTGGCTGGCGGCGATCTGGCGCTTCGCCTTGGCGAGGTCTTCCTCCAAGGAATCTGTTAGAAGCGTGGCGAGTTCGATGTGAATCGCCTCGATGAGTGCATTGCGCTTGTCCGGCGAGGCATCCGCACTGACGGCGAAGAGTCCCTCGCGGCCGGGGCCGGTCCATGAGAAGGCGGAAATTTCCAGGGCCAGACCGCGTTCCTCACGCAGCGTGCGGTGGAGGCGCGAGGCGCGGCCGCGGCCGAGCATGGCGGCGAGCACATCGAAGGCGGGCGCATCCGGGTGATCGAGGGCGGGGGATTTCCAGGCGAGCGAAATGCGACTGGCGGGCACCGCGAAGGTTTGGCGGGCGCTGCGCGGGCCGAGCTGCGGGGGATCGATGGCGACGAGTGGTTCGCGGCCACAGCCTTGCCGGCACTCGGCTGTTAGAGAGACGACGAGTTTCCTCACCTCGTCCGGATCGAAATCGCCTGAGATCACCGCGAAGCAGCGATCGGTGGTGTAGCGCTCGCGGTGATAAGCCGTTAGATCGCCGTATTGAATGGCATCGAAACGGTGGCGGTGGCCGATGACCGGATGGCGGCGCGGATCGAGCTGGAAGGTGGTGGCGAAGAGCAGGCGTGTGGCGGCGTTGTCCGGATCGTCGAGGCCCATGTCGATCTCGCGGCGGATGACGTCTTTTTCCTTCTCGAACTCGCTCTCGGGGATCACCGGGAAGAACACCAAACCGCTGAGGCATTTCAGGAAGACCGGCAGCGAATCGGCCGGTCCGTCGATGAAATACACGGTGCGGTCGAAGCTGGTGTAGGCGTTCCAATGGCCGCCGGCGGACTGGACTGTGTTGGCGAGTTCGTCGGCATCGTAATCGCGGGTGCCCTTGAAGACCATGTGTTCGAGGAAATGCGAGATGCCGGAGCCGAGGTGGCGGTCCTCATGCATCGAGCCGGTTTCCACCCAGATCTGGGCGGAAACGACGGGCGCGGTGGGATCCGGATCGAGGATCAGGGTGAGGCCGTTGGGCAGGGTCTCGACGGTGGCGGTGGTGGCGGGGTATTCCATGAAAACTTCCGGCTTGGAGGCGGGCTGTCCATGCAGTAGGAAACGCCATCATGCAACGATGGATCGTGGTGGGTGTGGTGGCGGTGCTGCTTTTCTGCGGCATGGGAATCGGCGGGTTGTTCGCCTATCGTGCTTACAAGCAGAATCTGCCGGGCCCGGTGTGGGTGCCCATGCCGGTCAATCCGGAGTTACCTCCGGAGAAGTGTGACGAAATCATCGCCAGGCTCAAGGAGCAGCTCGGCAAGCCCGCGCTGCTGGCCAAAGTCAGCGCGGACGTCGGACTCATGAAGAAATGGGAACTGCCATCCGACGAGGCCTGCGCCGCGGAGCTTGGCAGGCGGTTGTTCGTGAAGGCCGGCGAGATGGACACGCCGATGGGCAAGGTGCCCGCCATTCACATCGGTGTGACCGGCAAGCGCAAGGAGCGCGAGGTTTCCGGCGAGATCGCGATGCGCCTGATGGAGGACGTCTGGCCGATTCTCGGGCTGGAGCCTCCGCCGAGGAAGGGCAACTAAGCCTGGCCGATGTGGTGGATGATTTTCGAGCGCTCGAAGCGCGCCTTCGGGGTGGCGGCGTATTTGTCGTCCGCCGCGCGGTAGCCGAGTGCACAGGCCACGGCGGTGGCGTAGCCGCTGCCCTCAAGGCCGAGGATGCGGTCGTAGGCGTTGGCGCTGATGCCTTCCATCGGGCAGGTGTCGATGCCGAGCACGGCGGCGGATGTCATGAGTTGGCCAAGGGCGATGTAAACCTGGCGGGTGTTCCACGCGTGGCGCGCCTCGCAGCTCATGGTTTCGGCGAAGCCGGCGATCATGCCCTTGAGCGGCGCGAGGTCCTCCGGGCTCTTGTTCTGGGCTTCCGCCATGCGGGCGATCCAGGAGCCGATATCGGCGCTGGTCAGGTCGGTGCGGGCGGTGAGCACGACGAAATGCGAGGCCTCGGTGACTTGTGGCTGGTTCCATGATTCCGGCTGAAGCCGCGCGCGCACGGCGGGATCATGGACGACGAGGAATTTCCACGGCTGGAGGCCGAAGGAGGAAGGCGTGAGCACGAGCGATTCCTCAAGCGAGTCCCAGACATCGGCCGGGATTTTACGCGAGGCATCGAATTGCTTGGTGGCGTAGCGCCAGCGCAGGGCGGCGAGCAGTTGGTCGGTGGTGAGCTGGGTCATGATGCGCGGGACTATTGCGCATCGAGTTCGAAAGGCAAGGAGACCGATGGAAATTCCTTGAGCGTGAGACTGAAAACCACGCCGTATTCCTGCTCGAAGCGGTTGTCCCGGCTGCTGATGCCCATGCCGGCCACCCAGTTGCCGAGGTCGCGGTGGAATGAGTAAATCTGCTCCTCGAGCGTGGAGTCATCGAGTTCGAGTTCGTGGCGGGTGCCGAAGCCCCAGTTTTCCGAGAGGCGGATGTAGGTCCGCAGATCGACGCGGCTGGAGTCCACCAACACCGGATGGCCGTTGAGCCAGCGGTAGCCCAGCGAGATGTCGAAGCGCTCGTTGGGCTGGAAATTCACACGGCTGGCGAACTCGCTGAAACCCGAGCCGCTGTCCGCGATCGGGAACTGGGTTTCGAGATGGACGCCCATCCACGGCAGCGGCTGCCAGCGCGCATCGTTGTAGAGATTGGAAAAATCGCGCTCGCCCTCCGGGTCCTCGATGAAGGTGTCGAAATAGGTGTCCAGATAGAACCACTCGAAGCTGCCGCCGTCGCGCCGGGTGAGCAGGCGGTTGCGTGCGCCCAGGCGCAGCACATTCCAGCTTTGCATCTGATCGAGCGCCGTGAAACGCAGCGGGTCGATCGGCCGCGGCCGGGTGGTCGGGGTGAGGCGGTCCACGCCGGGATCGCCGGGCGCGAAGTCATCGCTGGAAACCACCGACCAGGTGCCATACGGCTGGAACACGTGCCTGAGTCCGTCCAGCCCCCAGTCGTGATTTTGGAAATCGCCGAGATCGCGCGAGAACTTGACGGAGCTTTCCACGCCCACGTGCAGGTGGGTGTCTTCCGAGCCGCCTTCCGGGCCATCCACCGCGCCGTAGCGGGTGTAGCCGACGCCGGCCTCCGGCGTGACGCTCAGGAAGCCGCCCAGCAACATCGGCAGCGACCATTCCTGATAGGTGTGGAAACGGCCGTAGCCGGAATCCAACAATTGGGTGGCGATGGCCTCGCGCCGCGGGTCATCGGCAGACAGGGCGAGCATCTGCTCGGCAAGACTGCGCTCGTAGCCGCCGAGTTGATCCAACAGGCGCTGGGCTCCGGGATCGGAGAGCGTCATGCCCCGCAGTGGATCGATGATCGCGCCGCGCGTCGGATCGGCCGCCTCCTCGCCGATGTATCCCAGTGATGTGCTGCCCTCGTGCAGCACCGGCAGGCCGAAAAACGGCGCGCGTGCACGGTCGTAAAAAATTTCCGGGTAGCGGGTGTCCGCCCGGTAGAAATCGTTCAGTTGGAAGCGCGCGAAGAGTGACAGCATCGAGGCGTCGTCGCGGCGGTAGATTCCCACCGTATTGTCCGGCGCGGGATCGGTGCGGTAGCGGTCCATCTCAAGATCTTCGAGGTAGTGGCGGTCGCTCAGCCAGGTGAGATTGGCATCCACCCACCAGTCTCCGCCGCCCGGGAAATCCGGCCTGATGCGCTGCTTGAGCTCGGCCTTGTAGCGGTCCTCATTGACGAAGCCGCGGGGCACGCCGTTGCGGGAATCGCCGGGATCCATGTCGTTGAGATAATATAAGGAAAGCCCGGTGATTTCCTCCGAGCGTTCGAGGCGGGTGTCCACCAGATCCAAGCCGGTGCCGATGCCGCGGGAGGTGCGGATGTCGAAGTGCCAGCGGGAAAGCAGCCAGGCGTTCTCTTTTTCCCCGGTGTCCGGATCGGTTTCGCCGCCGAGCATGATGCCGTAGGTATTGAGCAGGAAAGGCCCCCAGTTCGAGCGGGCACCGGGAGTGAAATGATAACCGAGCTCCGCATCCAGCGGCTGCGCGAGATAGGGAAACCAGAACACCGGCGTGTCTCCGGCATAGAGCTTGAGATCGTTGAAAACGATCTTGTCGCCCGGATAGATCGTCGTCTTTTTCGCGCGGAGCCAGTAGCCGGGGTCCTCCACGTCATGGGTGGTGATGCCGGCGTCGTAGCCCACCAGCACCTGCTTGTTGCCGCGCTGCTCGGCGGTGAACTTGCCGGCTTCCAGCAACACCGGATCCAGCGAGGCCCTCAAGCCGCGGTTGTCGAGGAACTTGCGCTCGTAGTGATAGATCGCCTGCTCGCCGCGCTGCATCAGGTTTCCCTGATAGACGGTCACGTTGCCAGTGAGGGTCACGGTTTTCGCCTTCAAATCCAGCACCGCGGTGTCGGAAAACATTTCCAGTCCGTTGTCGCCCTCGATCTTGACCGGGCCGCCAAGGCGCACGCCGGTCTCGATGTCGCCCTCGATTCTGCCGCCCTGGTTGTTGATCTTGAGCTCCTTGGGCATGGTCAGCTCAAGGCCGGCGGGGTTTCCGAAAGGCATCTCGGGCGCAGGCACCGGCGTGATCGTATCCACCGCGGGCAGCACGCCGGGGTCGGATGCATCCTGGGCCGTGGCCATTCCCGCGGGCAGGAACAACAACGGCGCCACAAGCCATGCAGCGGGTCTCAGCATCGCCGGGAGCAGAATGCCGCCGGGCCTGAAAGTAAAGGTCGAAAGCCGCCCGCCGCCCGGGAACGAAAATCCGGTTTACCCGGCGCGATTCCGCTCCATTCTTTTCCACATGTCCGAAAAACCACGGGTTGCGATTCTCGGCGTCACCGGCTTCATCGGCCGTGGCCTGCCCGCGCTGCTTGCTTCGCAAGGCTTCGCCTGCACCGGCATCAGCCGCTCCGGCGGCGGCTCCGTGCCGGGCATCGACTGCTGGCAGGCGCCGGACCGCCTCGATCTGGCCCGCCACCATGCGGTGATCAATCTCGCCGGCGAGCGCATCGACCGCCGCTGGACGGCGGAAAACCAGCGCCGCTTCCATGAAAGCCGGGTGGGCGTGACCCGCCGCCTGGTGGCAGGCATCCACGCATTGCCTGCGGATGCCCGGCCCAAGGTGCTCGTCAACACCTCCGCCGTCGGCATCTATGGCGACCGGGGCGACGAGATTCTAACGGAAAATGCGGCTCCGGGCGGCGGCTATCTGGCGGAGCTCTGCCGCGAATGGGAACTGGCCGCCACCGCTGCGGAAACTCCCGGCCTGCGGGTGGTCCGCCCGCGCATCGGCGTCGTGCTTGGCCGTGGCGGCCCCGCGTTTGAAAAACTCCGGCTGGTGTTCAAATCCGGCCTCGCTGGCAGGCTCGGCTCCGGCCGCCAGTGGATGCCGTGGATCCACCTGGATGACCTGCGCGCGGCGCTGGTTCACGCGGTCGTTTCCGAATCTCTAACAGGTGCCGCCAACTGCGCCGCGCCGAATCCCGAAGCCAACCGCGACTTCACCCGCAAGTTCGCCGCCGCCGTCCACCGCCCGGCGCTGCTGCCGGTGCCGGGCTTCGCCCTCAAGCTCGCGCTCGGTGGCTTCGGCGGTGCGCTGCTCGCCAGCCAGCGCGCCGTGCCCGCAGTGCTCGAGGCGGATGGCTTCCGCTTCCGTTTCCCCACCCTCGAATCCGCGCTGGCGGACCTGCTTGGAAGTGGCGGCGATCACCGGTCGCCGTAATATCCTCAGCAAAACGGGAAACCTCTTCAGACTAGCTTGTCATCCTCTCCAGTTCTTCCTCGTTGATGATAGGCACCCCGAGTTTCTCCGCCTTGTCGCGCTTGGAACCGCCGCCTTCGCCGGCGAGAACATAGTTGGTTTTCGCGGAGACCGAACCGCTGACCTTGCCTCCGAGACTTTCAATGCGCTCTTTCATCGCGTCGCGGTCGATGCTCAGCGTGCCGGTGATGACGAAGGTTTTTCCGGCGAGAGGTCCCTGCGGGGATTGTGGATTGTGGATCGTGGATTGTGGATGGATGCCGAGTGCGTCGAGACGTGAGAGCACCTGCCTGCCGGCCTCGGAGTTAAAGAAGGCGGTGATGGTTTCCGCCACGGCCGGGCCGACGTCGCCGGTGATGGCGTAGGGCGAGAGGATTTCGTTTTTCTTCTTCGCGTCGGCGCGGGTGTCCTTGAGGAGTTCGGCGAGAATGGGTGATGCGGAAACATCCGTTAGATCCTTGTGCAGGCGTGCCAGTTCCTTGGCGGCGGACTCGCCGAGGTGGCGGATGCCCATGGCGAAGAGCCAGCGTTGGAGCGGTTTGGCTTTCGCCTCCCCCAGCGCTTTTAGAATCTTGGCCGCATTCTTCTCGCCGAAACGGCGCGGGGTTTCCTCATTGCCGAGGTTGAGGTTTGCCAGCGTTTTTTCTGTGAGATCGAAGAGGTCCAGCGGCGTCTTGCAATGGCCATGTCGGACGAGGGCTTCAGCCACCGTTTCGCCGAGTCCCTCGATATCGAGCGCTTTGCGCGAGGCGAAGTGCGAGATCCGCGTGACGGCTTGTGCCG
>RPOS01000131.1 GCA_003820635.1 Verrucomicrobiaceae bacterium
ATGAGCAGGCGCGGGCGGAAGGCCATGGCGAGCAGCAGGGCGAGTTTCACCTTTTCGCCGCGCGAGCAGCGGGAGATGCGGCGCTGGAGCGGGAGGTCGAGTTTTTCGATGAGGTATTTTTCAAAATCCTTGTCCCACGACGGATAGAGTTTGGCGGTGAAGGCGATGAGCTGCTCGCCGGTCATCCAGTCGTAGAGTTCCTGGTTTTCGGAAACGTAGCCGGTTTTCTGCCAGTCTTCGGGTCGCAGCGATTGTGAATCGCGGCCGAAGAGAGACGCTTTGCCGGAGGTCGGGCGGATGAGGCCGGCGAGCATCTTGATGGTGGTGGTCTTGCCGGCGCCGTTGCGGCCGAGGAAGGCACAGGCGCGCCCGGCAGTGAGGCGGATGTCGAGCTGATGGACGGCTTCCTTCCAGCGGTAGCTCTTGGTGAGGCCTTGGGTTTCAATGATCGTTTCCATGGATTTGCTGGCTTTGTTTTTGGATGAGTTCGATGAGGGCGGCTTCATTCAGCCCGTGGTGGGCGGCCTCGATGAGGAGTTGCTCGATGAGCGGCTGGAGCGCCTTGAGCTGCTGCGAGCGGAGCGACGGCCGGCGGTCGGCGACGAAACTTCCCTGCCCGGGATGGCTGGCGAGCACGCCTTCATCGGTGAGGCGGCTGATGGCTTTCTGGACCGTGTTCGGGTTCACGCCGAGCTCGCGGCTGATCACCCGGACGGACGGCATTTGCTGGCCGGGCTGGAGTTGGCCGGTGGCGATGGCTTTTTTCACCGCCCTGACGATTTGCTCGTAGATCGGCTCGCCCAACTGGAGGTTGACCAGGAATGGCAACATGAAACTGTGTTGCTTGTAGTAGTACAGCTAGGGCAAGGCAAGGAGATTTTTCCAATTTTTCCAAGCGGCGGGGGGGAAGGCGAAGCCGGGGATTTGGTTTTCAGTCTGTGAGGAGGAAGCCGGGCTTGATGAAAATTCCCGGCAATCGTCGCTTGCGGGGGGGGTGATCGGCTTTATTCTCGGCGCACCATGAGTGCCAACACCACTTCCACCCTGCCCGGCTACTTGCGCGAAGAAATCCTGCTCCATCCCGAGAATCGCGAGTTCCCGCCCTTCGATCTCGTCCGGCTGCTGGGCACCGTGTTCGCGCCGACCGAGGGCTGCCGCGTCTGCGTGCTGGTGGATTTCGACGAGCCCGCGCCACTCATCAAGGACTTCGCGTTTCTCCAGCAGGACGGTTTCCCTGTGCAGAAAAACGCCCACCGGTATTTCCATCAGGGTCTGCGCGATGGCGCGCTCGAAGCGCTCGGCATGACTGGCGGCGAAATGTTCGCCTTCAAATGCACCCATGGATCCAACCTCGATCTTGAAGATGACGTCTGGGACACTGCGGGAATGCACCTCTCGCTGGATCGTGATATCTATCCGAATTACGATCTGATTCTCTGCATCTCCACCTACTCCGCCACCGCGCCGCTCACGGCCAAGGCGAGGCAATACGGCTTCCGCGGAGCCACGTTGCACGGGCTCAATGACATCATCCTCAACTCCGGCCTCGCCGTGGACTACCACCAGGTCTCGGCGGACGCCGAGCGCCTGCGCCTCGCCATGACCAAGGCGGACTCGGTGGAAATCGACTTCGCGCTGGAGGATGGCCGGGTTCTCACCGCATGGCTCGGCCTCAACGGCCAGGAGGCTCAGAAATCCCACGGCCTCTGCCTCGGCAAGGAACCGGACATCGCCAATCTCCCGGCCGGGGAAGTGTATTTCGTGCCTGCCGACGCGCGCGGCCAGTTCCCGATGAAATACGAGGACGGCACACTCGGCGTGCTCGATGTGGAAAACCGCTGCATCATCCGCTCCACGCTCATCGCCGGCAACCAGGCCACCATCGACGCGCACAACGCCCGCCTCGCGGACGACCCGATGACCGGCACGCTCGGTGAGCTCGGCTTCGGCACGCAGGTGCTGCCGGTTTCCGGCGCGGACATCCAGGATGAGAAGGTGCTTGGCACCTGCCACCTCGCCACCGGCCGCGACGACCACCTCGGCGGCGACATCCTGCCCTCGATGTTCAAGAAGCACGAAAACTCGACCCACGACGACATCCTCTTCGCGCCGCACAAGACGCCCAACTTCAACATCCGCCAGGTGCGCATGAAACGCGGGGCTCAAGAGGAAATTCTCATCGAGAACTTCCGGCCCTCGCGCTACCTGATGGACGCGCTGGCCGCCGGTCGTTGAGGTTTTCAACCGTTCACAGGAAAAAGAAGTTCTATCGGTTTCAATCGTTTTTTTGGCTTTTTTGTTCTCATGGCTTTGGCGGATTATGTGCTTTGGATTTTGAGCACCCATGAGCCATGGCCGAGATCACCGGCGAGCAGAAGTATCTCGACTTCGCGGTGAAGAACTGGTGGCGGACCTATGATAATTTCTATGCCAAGGAGGTGCGCCTGTACTTTCGCGACAGTGCCTTTTTCACCAAACGCGAAGCCAACGGCAAAAAAATTCTGGAGCCGCGGCAATGGCCGGGTGCTCGGCGGGCTCGCCCGCTGGCTGGAATATCTGCCCAAGGATCATCCGGACCGCCCGCGCTTCGAGGCTCATTTCAAGGAGCTTTCCAAACGCATTGCCGAGCTGCAGCCCGCCGATGGCTTCTGGCGCGCCAGCCTGCTCGATCCGGACAGTTTCCCGATGCATGAAACCAGCGGCGCCGGGCTTTTCACCTGCGGTCTGGCCTGGGGCATCAACAACGGTTTGTTAGACCGTGAGGAATTCCAGCCGGTTGCCACCGAATGATGGACCGCGCTGGTTAGTTGCGTGAAGACTACCGGAAAACTCACGCACGTCCAGCCTGCGGGTGGCCAGCCCGGGCCTTTTCGATCCAGAATCCACCGCGTCTTACGGCGTGGGTGCCTTCCTGCTGGCCGGCACCGAGATTCACCTGATGAACAAGAAGTGATGCGGAGCGGCTCTGTCAGCTGAGGTTGGAAGATGCCAGAACTTGCTTGATCTCCGCGAGCAGCTCCGCCTGCGATTCCACTGCTTTGAACTGGGGAAATTCGGCCTTCACGTTGTCCGGCGCGTGGATCAGGAAACCGACGTCCGCCTCGCAGAGCATGGTGGTGTCGTTGTAGGAATCCCCCGCGCTGATGACGAAGTAGTTCATCCGCTTGAAGGCGGCCACCGCCTCGCGCTTCTGTTCGCGGATGCGGAGTTGATAGTCCGTGATGCGGTCGTTCTCCACCACCAGCCGGTGGCACAGCAGGGTGGGCCAGTTGAGTTTCCGGATGAGTGGCGCGGCGAACTGCTCGAAGGTGTCTGATAGAATGACCACCTGGGTCAGCGTGCGCAGTTCATCGAGGAATTCCCTGGCACCCGGCAGTGGATCGAGCGTGCCGATGACGTTCTGGATGTCGGATAGCTTGAGGCCGTGCTGGTCCAGGATTTCCAGACGTCCGCGCATGAGCACGTCGTAATCCGGTTCGTCGCGGGTGGTGCGGCGCAGTTCCGGGATGCCGGTTTTCTCGGCGACGGCGATCCAGATTTCGGGTGTGAGCACCCCTTCCATGTCCAAGGTTACGATCGATTGTTTCACGCGGCGGCACTCTTTCAGAGGTCTGCGGGCGAATCAATTACGGATCGCGGCGCATTTTCAGAGCCCGAGAAACTGGATCATGCCACCTGCGAGCGCGATGGTGGATCCAGCGAGCACGTGATTGTAGCGCGCGATGCCGCCTGCTGGCAGCCAGCTCAGGCCGTAGCGGCCGGCGAGCACCAGCGCCAGCATCGAGCCGATCGTGACGACCGAGAACGCGATGCTTACCAGCCATGCGCCAGCCCAACCACTGGTGGCCGCCGGATAGATGAAGAGCGGAATGAGCGGCTCGCAGGGGCCGAAGACGAAGATCGCAAAGAGGATCCACGGCGTGAGGCTGATTTTTACGCCGGTTTTCGGATGGTGGATGTGATCGTGGGAATGCAGGCGGATCAAGTGCTCGTGGGTGTGGCCGTCGGGCCCCTTGCGCTTCATCCGCCACAGCCCCCACGCGGCATAGAGCGCGCCGAAAATGATCAGCGCCCATGCGGCGATCTCGCCACGGAACGACTCGATCCATTCAAGGCGGCGCAGGTTTGCGCCAACGGCATAGCCAACCAGCCCGAGCACCACCGAGCTTGCCACATGGCCGATACCGCAGGCCAGGGTGATCCATGTGGTGCGCGCCAGCGACCAACCGCGCGCCTTGGCCATTACGATGAATGGCACATAATGATCCGGCCCGATGACGGTGTGGATGAAGGCCACGGCCATCGCATTGAAGGTGAGAATGGTGAGTTCTGGCGTCATGGTTTGGTTAAAGTGCTTGCGAGTTCGCTCACGGCGCTCGCCACTTCCGGCACTGCCGCCGCCACCGCGGGTGACAAATCCATACACATCGGCCGGATTTCCTCCACCGAAATGGTGAACAAGTGAATTGCTGGTGGCATGCCTAACAGCGCGGAAACCGCGAACAAATCCTTGAGACCGAAATCGTGCGCGCCCAGCCCGCGCGGCAGCTCGCATGCATCGCGTGGTTTGAGGAAAGTCACAGTCCCCGCTGGCTTGCCGTCGCGGGTGGCATCGATCAGCACGATGTCGCGCACCTTGTCGAACTCGAGCAGCAGGTTGATGCCGCCGGTGCCGCCATCAAGCAGCCGCACGCCATCCGGCGGGGTTTCCTTTTCCAACAGGCGCAGCACATGCACGCCCACGCCCTCGTCGCCCATCAACAGATTGCCAACGCCGAGCACGAGCACTCGCGCGGTGGGCATGGCGGCGTGCGGCCACGCGACATATGGTTCGCCCACCAGCGTGTTGTCGAGCAGGGCGGCCATTGGATCAGACTTTCGCGTGCTTGGGCGCAGTGCTCTTGTTGCGCCGCGGCAGACCGGAGATGCCGGTGGCTTCCTCGGCCTCGATCTTTTCCTTCTCCATGAATTTCCATCCGCCGACCATCGACGAGAGCACGCCGTGGCCCTCGACATAGTCATGATAGAACACCAGATAAACATGGATCAGGGTGAAGATGGTGAAGAGCCATAGCACCGCATAATGGAAGATGCGCAGGTTCTGCTCGCTGCCGAAGATCGGCACCACCCAGTCGAACAGGTGCGGGAACCAGAAATCGGTCATCGGCGCATAGAGCGCGAAGCCGGTGATCACCTGGAACACCGTCAGCAGGCCGGTGCCCATGTAGGTGAAGTAGGCCACCGCGTTGTGCCCGAGCGTGTGCACCGGCTTGTCGCTCGATTGGAGGACGTCCACCTTGAGCACGGCCCACACTTCGCGCAACTGGCGCATCGAGATCGGGAAGAAATTGCGCCAATGCGTGTATTTGTTGCCCGCTCCCGCCCAGTAGAGGCGGAACAAGAAGTTCGCCAGAAACACATAGGCCGTGGCAAAATGTGTGAAGCGCAGTTTCCCGAACCAATAACCGGATGACGCCTCGCCCACGCTCATGAAAGCCGGTGGGTGCGCGATCAGATAGCCGGTCACGCCGAGGACGATCACGCACAGCGCGTTGATCCAATGGAACCAACGCACCGGTTGTTCCCAAACGTAAACCCGTTTGAAGTCATGTGACGCTTGCATGGCGGCCGTGGGTTATTTCACCAGCAATTCGTGCCGGGCGATTTCCTTGTGGTCCTCGTAGAGGTGGACGGCGCAGGCGAGACACGGATCGAACGAATGAATCGTGCGGATGATCTCGATCGGTTGTTGCGGATCGTGCACCGTTGTGCCGATGAGCGAAGCCTCGTAGGCCGAGCGCTGGCCCTTGCCATCGCGCGGCGAGGCGTTCCAAGTGCTGGGAACCACCAGTTGATAGTTCTCAATCTTCTTGTCCTTGATGACCAGCCAGTGGGCGAGCGCACCGCGCGGTGCCTCGCTGCAACCAACGCCGCGGGCCTCGGATGGCCAGGTGGATGGCTCCCAACGCTCCTTGTTAAACGTGCGCGTGTCACCCGCCTTGATGTTGGCGAGGAGTTGTTGATAAAACTCCAGACCCCAGCGCGCGGCGAGTTTCGACTCGATGGCGCGCGCGGCAGTCCGCCCGAGCGTGGAGAAGAGCGCCGCCGGAGGAGCGTTGAGCGCTGCCAGCGCCTCGGTCACCGCATCCTTGATCTCAGGATGGCCGGAGGCATAACCAACGAGCATCCGCGCCAGCGGCCCGACTTCCATGGCATGGCCTTTCCAACGCGGTGTCTTGAGCCAGCTGTATTTGGCATCCACATCGAGGTGCTCGTAGGGTGGTTTCGGGCCGGAATACTTGAGCTTGGTTTCACCCTGCCACGGATGTTTCCCACCTTCACCGGAATATTCATACCATGAGTGGTCGATGAACTCCTGCACGCCGGTGTCATCCTTGGGATCCACTTCGTGGACTTTGGTGAGATCGCGGCCGAGGATGGCTCCGCGCGGGAACTTGAAACTGCCGATGTCGGCAAAACCATTCGTCGGCAAATCTCCGTAGCAGAGGTAGTTTTCCAAACCTCCGCCGATGCCCGCCCAATCGAGATAGAACGGTGCCACGGCGAGCACGTCGGGGATGTAAACCTGCTCCACGAACTCAAGCCCGCGCTGCAGCGCCTGGCCAACGAAGGCGAGGCGCTCGGCGTTGATGGCGTTGGCTTCATCCAGATTGATCGAGCACGGCGCGCCGCCGACGAGATAGTTCGGGTGCGGGTTCTTGCCGCCGAAGATCGTGTGGATCTTGACGATTTCCTTCTGCCACTCGAGTGCTTCCAGATAATGCGCCACCGCCATCAGGTTTGCCTCCGGTGGCAGCTTGTAGGCCGGGTGGCCCCAGTAGCCGTTGGCGAAAATCCCCAACTGCCCGCTTTCGACGAACTTCGTCAACCGCTTCTGGATCTCCGAGAAATAGTTCGGTGAGCTCTTGGGATACTTCGAGAGCTTCTGCGCCAGTTGGGAGGTTGCCACCGGATCCGCCTTGAGCGCGCTCACCACATCCACCCAGTCGAGCGCGTGCAGATGATAGAAGTGCACCACGTGGTCGTGCATATACTGGGTGCAGAACATGATGTTGCGGATCAGTTCGGCATTGGGCGGGATTTTGATGTCCAGCGCGTCCTCAACCGAGCGCACCGAGGCGAGCGCATGCACCGTGGTGCAGACGCCGCAAACACGCTCCGCGAATGCCCAAGCATCACGCGGATCGCGGCCCTTGAGGATGATTTCGAGCCCGCGCACCATCGTTCCGGCGCTCCAGGCATCGACTATTTTTCCGTCCTTCACCTCGGCCTCGATGCGCAGGTGGCCTTCAATGCGGGTGACGGGGTCCACGACAATTCGTTCGCTCATGGCAGTAGGGGGTCAGGGTTTTTCTTCGGGGTTTTCAGCCTGTTCCACGCTTTCGCCGGCCTGTTCGCCGATGTCTTTCCGTTTGCGGAAGTTGGTCATCACGGCATGGCCCACGGCACCCGCCGCGGCCGCTCCGAGCACCGCGATGCCCACCGTGTCCGCCGTGGATTCGATGCCGAATCCAGGGAAATTCGGCAGCCGTTGATAGAACGGGCCGTTGTCCCAGAAGTTCGCCTCCGAGCAACCGATGCACGGATGGCCGGATTGGATCGGGAAACTCACGCCGCCATTCCAACGGATCGTGCCGCAGGAGTTGTATGTGCTCGGCCCGCGGCAGCCGACTTTATACAAACAATAACCCTTGCGCGCGTTTTCATCATCGAACGACTCGACGAACAAGCCCGCATCATAGTTCGGCCGACGGTAGCAGGTGTCATGCACGCGGCGCGAGTAGAACGCCTTCGGACGGCCGAGCGAATCTAACTGCGGAATGCGGTCGAAAGTCAGGAGGTGCACCAACACCCCGGCCATCACCTCGGCGATGGGCGGGCAGCCCTGCACGTTGATGATCGGTTTTCCGGCGATGATCTTGTGGATCGGCGTGGCTTGGGTGGGATTCGGCTTCGCCGCCTGCACGCAGCCAGCCGATGCGCAGTTTCCCCATGCGATGATGGCCTTCGCGTCCTTGGCGACTTCCTCGACGATCTGCAGTGCGGTCTTGCCTCCGATGCAGCAGTAAACGCCATCATCGCCCAGTGGCACGGAGCCCTCGATGCAGACGACGTATTCGCCTTTGTATTTGGTGATGGTATCGTGCAGGCAGGCTTCCGCCTGGTGGCCGGAGGCGGCCATCAGGGTCTCGGTGTAGTCGAGCGAAAGCTTGTCTAACAGGATGTCCGCCACGATGGGGTGCGAGGAGCGGATGAACGACTCGCTGCAGCAGGTGCATTCCTGGAAGTGCATCCAGACCACCGGCAGGCGGCGCTTGGTCTGCAGTGCCTCCACCACCTGGGCCACGCCTTCGGGCCCGAGGCCGATGCAGGCACTCATCCAGGTGCAGAACTTGAGGAATTCCCGCCGGGGAACGCCCCGGGAAAGGATTTGCTCGTAAATCGTCACGCTGTCGCGCGTGTCCGGGGCGGGGGTTTCG
>RPOS01000132.1 GCA_003820635.1 Verrucomicrobiaceae bacterium
GGCGCACCGACGATTCGTGACGTGGTCTTGTTCCCGTTGCTCAAGCGGAGAGAGTAGCGGCCTTCAGGAAACATCAGGCTCATGAACAAGGATTATCCGGATGGGAATGATGGGAAAGATGGGAAGCATGATTCCTATTACTCCCATGCATCCCATTCACCAAAGCCGGAACCCGAGCGCGTTCTCCCGCCTCGCGGCGACTACCGGACTCTTCGCTCCTATCAAAAATCCGAGGTCATCTATGACATCACCTACCGCTTCGCGCACAAGCATCTCTCCCGCGGCGACCGGACCATCGATCAAATGATCCAGTCCGCGCGTCCCGGGAAACAGAACATTCTGGAAGGTAGCAAGGCCGCGCAGACTTCCAAGGAAATGGAGATCAAGCTCACCAACGTCGCGCGCGCCAGTTTGGAGGAACTGCTCGACGATTATCGCGATTTTCTGCGGGTCCGGGATCACATCCTCAGGGACAAGGAATCCAAAGAAGCCCGCTTCGTCCGCCGCTTGGGTTCCAAAACACCCCAGACTTTCGAGTTGTATCGAGATTTCATGGACACACGTCCGCGGGAAGTCGTGGCGAACATCGTCATTTGCCTGATCCACCAAGCCAATTACCTCCTCGATCAGCAGCTCAAGACCCTCGAAAAAGAGTTCATCGAACAAGGTGGCTTGCGCGAGCGCATGACCCGTGTTCGCCTCGCGAATCGGAACCGAAATCGGAACTGATACCTACCATGAATGTCCACGCGAACCGAGAGCAGTTCGAACGGATCCAATCGGCGTTCAATCTCAAATGCCCGGCAATCTCCCGCTCCTGAACACCATCAGCCTCTGGCCTGCGCGCGTGAAGCCCATGTAGAGCATCCTCGTGTGATCGCGGCGGAGGTCGCCGCGTTCGTCTTCGGAAAGCCGGAGGTCGCCCTCGGACTCCAGCAGGTGGTCCATGCCTAACAACATCACCACCGGCGCTTCCAGACCGGTGGCGGCGTTGAGGGTGGTCACGGTGCAGAAGGCTTGCGGCGGAACGGGGCCGGATTTGGCATCGTGGACCTGCCCGGAGCCGAGCCTGCGTTCCAGTGCCTTGCGCAGCACGGATTCGAGCGAACTGTTGGCATGGATGATGAGGAGTTTCCCGGCTTGCAAACCGCTCTCGCGCAGAGCGTGCGCTTCGTTGACGGCGCGGGCGATCTCCTCCTGTGGACTTGGAACATGGACTTCCACCGGAGGTTCTCCCTCTTCGGAAATGGACGCCAGGAGCGCGTCATCCGGCACGTTGAGGTCCGCTTCGTTTTCATCCGGATCATGACGGCTTTCGTAAAATTCCCGGGCGAAACGCAGGATGGCCCGGGTGTTGCGGTAGGCTTGCAATAGCTTCGTCGTGCGCCCGCGGACTTCGATGCCCGCGGCGATCCATGACTGGCGGCGGCGGAGGAATCCCTGCGTGGGATCCGCCGCAAGAAACAAATGCCCGCCCGGACTGAGCGCGGCGGTGACGATTTCAAACCACGCCTTGGCGAAGAATTGCGCCTCGTCCACGAACACCGCGTCGTAGCAGGGAAACGGCAGGCTCGCCTCGATCACGGCCGCCTCGTGGAAACGCAGCGCGATGTTGTGCCAATCGGTGGCGCGCTTCTCCTTCTGCTCGTGCTGATAGGTGTGGAACAGGCTCCACATTTCCTCACGCTGGTTTCCACGGAACGAAGTGCCGCGGCCGCTGCGGTCGGCATTCTGATAGAGATCCCTGGTGAGCAGTCGGTGGTCCTTGATCCAGCCGATCTCGTCGGCGAGAAACGCGGTCGAGAATTTTGCGAGTGATGGAAATGATTCCTTCATGCGCGACACGGCGCGCTCGATGTCCGACGGCCACCACATGTGCTCCTCCCATTTTCCGAGACTTCTTGCCGCCCACTGGAAGAACGTGGAGCATGTGAGGTTTTTAGGGAGTGCCGCGAGACACTTCGAGCGGCGTTCGAGTTCGAAGCGCAAGGGTTTGTTGTGGGTGAGCACGAGCACCCGCGCGTCCGGGTGCAAGCGGGCCGCCAGCAAGGCCCGGTAAAGAAGCACAAGCGACTTTCCACTGCCCGCCACGCCCGTGACCAAGCGGACGGACGCGGGGTTTTCGCCGACGATTTCCTCATGCTCCGGCAGCAGGTCGATGTCGTTCTTCACGCACCATTCCTGATCGAAATCAAGGAAGCGGGACGGCAGGTTTGGAGCCGTGTTGCGGTCCATCGGCGTCCGCGCGACGAAGGAGCCCGGCACTTCCGACTCGGGTGTGAACGCCCGCCGCAAATGGTGCAGCCCCGGCTCCGGCAAGGCCGCCATGGCCAGCGCCTCCAGACGCCGCGTGAAATGGGCCGACTGCATTTGCCGCAGGCCGAGATAGGATGCGTCCGTTTCTCCGCTTTTCAGCATCACGACCTCGTCCACCGTGCCTTCGCTTACATTCGGGAAAACGACGAGGCGTTTGAGCGGCAGGTCGCCCGCCAGCGGACCTAACAATGCACTCGATCGCGCCACGAATTTTTCCAACAGATCGCTTTCCATCCGCCCGAGGTCTTCAGGCCGAAGCGCCTCGTCCTGATTGAAAAAATCCCCCTGCAAGGCGGATTCCGCGAGTTGCTGGGTGGTCTCGGCCACCTGGATGAGGAATGCGTGGCGTTCCCGCCAGACAAGGAAGACTTGCGGGCGCTGTTCGGATTTGTTCTCCAGCGAGAGCCATGCGGTGAAGTCGTCGGGCAGGGTTTTCAAAACCCGGTAGAAGGCCGCGAATGCTTTGCTTGGCCGGCCGCGCGGCTTGGATGGAATGATTTTCGCCATGTCAGTCAGCGGCTTCTAACAGCGAGAGGGCCAGCGCCGGGTTTTCGTCATGGGCGGCGTTTCTCTCCAGCCAATCGCGGAATCGTTTCGAGTGCACCAGCACCACCTTGGTCCGCGCGCGGGTGACGGCCACATTCAATCTCTGCGGATAAGTCAGAAACATGGCGAGCCGGTCCATGAAAGCGTCATCGGAAACCACGAAGGAAACGATCATCGCCTCGCGCTCCTGGCCTTGAAAACGCTCGACGGTGTCCACCGCGAGTTTGCCGATCTCCGGCCATTTCGCGAAGCGCTCGAAGCGCAGCAGATTCCTCACCCGCGCCGCCTGCGCGCGAAACGGCACGACCACGCCGATTTCGCCGGGAGCGAGCCCGCCCTCCAGCATTTCCTCGATCAGCGCCGCCACTTCGTCCGCCTCCTCGGTGGACGAAACCCGGTTTCCCTCGTGCCCGATTTCCACCCGGACCATCGACGGCTCGGGACCGAGAAGTCCGGGACGCTTCGGCGGGGATTTCAAAACGAACCGGTGACCGGCGTTCGCACGGGCGGCGACGAGTTCCCCCTGATAGAAATTCTCCGATGGCCAGCGGGCAAGCGGTTCGTTCAAGCGGTAGGTGGTTTTAAGCATCGTCTGACCGCCGTTCTTCGAAAGCCGCGCGAACACCGAATCCTCCGCGGCATCGCCGACCGGACGTTGCACCACCGGCGGAAGCTGCTGGCGGTCGCCGAAGAAAAACCAACGCCGCGCCCGCAACATCGGCATGATCGCCGCCTCGACTCGCATCTGGCTGGTTTCATCGATCACCGCCACATCGAACCGCGCCTCGCATGCGCGGCTCGAAAAAAGCGCGAATGGCGTCGCGCCGATCACATACGGCCCCTCGTGATCCAAAAGACCGGTGGCGGCGAAGTCATCCCTGAACTCGATCCCCTCTCCATCGTGGGGAAATGGATCGGACACTTTGAAAACCGGGCAATCCACCATCGGCAAGACTTTTCGCAAGGCATGATGGATGGCGCGATGCGTGAACGCCGTGAGCAGAACGCGCTGCCCTTGTTCCACCAACTTGCCCACCAGACCCGCGAGAGCATGCGTTTTCCCGGTTCCTGGCGGACCTTGCACGAGATGGAATCGCTCCGCAGCAAGGCACATGGCGGCCGCGTCGATCTGCGATTCGTCCATACCGGATTCCCCGAGCGCATCGCAGAATTCGCCGTGAACCTCGAAATCGATCTCATCCCCTGCCCCGCCCAGCAGGGCAGGCAAGACCACTTCGCGACCATGGGCCGTGCCCGCCAGCTCGTGGAGCGCGCGAAGATAAAAATCCGTCAGGTCGATCATTTCCTCATCCAGCGACCATCCATCCCGCGCCTGGATCGCCGCCTCGTGAGGCACCGTCACGCTCAAGCCCTTGTCCGTGAGCCCGAGAAATATCGCTTCGATGAAATCCGGGCCGTCCGGCATGTTCTGGCTCATCCGCACCCGGTCGCCCTCGCGGAAGAGCGCCATGTCGTCCTGCGACGGAACAAAATGCACCAAGGTCCGGTTTCGCACCGTCTCGGTTTGGTGGATCCGCAGCCAACCGATCGCCCGCCCTGCAAGCACCCGCTCGGGCAGCGGCTTGGCCCAGCGATTGCGGGCGTTTTCCCAGCCATGCCGCGATTCCGCCCGGACTTGACGTTCGAGGGTGTCGCGAAATTCCTCTGCCTGATTCATTGGAAAGATGCTTCATCCTTCTTAAGAAGCCCAAGCGGTGGAAGCCTGATTTCACGCGAATCCTGCCGCAGCACCCCATATTTCCTCAAAATCCCGCCTTCCGGGCAAAAAAATCTTGCGCGCTGGGGAGGGCCGTGGTGTTCTCCCCGCCCGCCCACGGGGGTGGACCCAAATTTTTCCCATACGGCCATGGCCTACGCAGTGATCAAAACCGGCGGCAAACAATACCGCGTCCAAGAAGGCACCAAGTTCGACGTCGAGAAGCTCGACGCCGAGGTGGACTCCGAAATCAAGTTCGACGCCTTGCTCGTTGGCGAGGGCGAGAGCGTGAAAATCGGCGCTCCCACCGTTGAGGGCGCATCGGTCACCGCCAAGGTGATCAGCCAATACCGCGGCCCCAAGGGCATCGCCTTCAAGTTCAAGCGCCGCAAGGGCTTCCACAAGACCAAGGGCTTCCGCCGCAGCCTGACCACGCTCGAGATCACCTCGATCGCCGGCTGATTTTTCCAACACTTACCCACTTACTTCCATGGCCCATAAAAAAGGACAAGGCTCCGTCAAGAACGGTCGCGACTCACGCAGCAAGCGCCTCGGCGTGAAAAAATTCGGCGGCCAGGCCGTGATCGCCGGTAACATCCTCATCCGCCAGCGCGGCACCAAGTTCCACCCCGGCAAGGGCGTGGGCATCGGCCGCGATCACACGCTCTTCGCCCTCGTCGATGGCCGCGTGGCTTTCGACAAGGACTCCCGCCGCATCAACGTGCTGGCCGAAGCGAACTGAGGCACTTGAGACAAATTTCCAATCCAAGCCGCTTTCCTCCCGGGAAGCGGCTTTTTTCATGATCATGATCCGGATTTTGCTCATCGTGCTATTGGCCGTTTCCGCCACGGCGTGCCTCAGGGAGCGCGCGCTGGGCCCGCCGAAAGCGGTGGCGGTCGCCGACGATGGCCGCCTGGAGCTCAAACTGATGAGTTTCAACATCCGCTATGAAAATGCCGAGGATGTCGGCAACCGGGCATGGCCGCAGCGGGTGCCCGGCGCGGTGCGCATGATCCGCGATGAGGCCCCGGATGTGATCGGTGTGCAGGAAGCGCTGCACGGACAGGCGGCGGACCTCTGGGCATCGCTGCCGGACTACGAATTCTTCGGCGCGGGCCGCGACGATGGCCGGCGCTCCGGCGAGTATGCCGGAATCTTTTTCCTCCGTGATCGATTCGAGCCGGATGTATCCGAGAGCGGCACCTTCTGGCTATCCGACACGCCACAGCAGCCCGGTTCGAAGACCTGGGGCAACGGCATCCCCCGCACCGTCACCTGGCTGCGGCTGGTGGACCGCTCGACCCAGCGCGGATTCTATGTCTTCAACACGCACTGGGATCACAAGCACCAGGGCTCGCGCGAGCGCTCGGCGATGTTGCTCGCGGAACGCATCGGCAAACGGAAGCATCCGGAACAACCGGTGGTTCTGTTAGGCGATCTCAACGCGGTGGAGAAAAACCCGGGTGTCGCCGGACTGGCCCGCGAGGCGCGCTTGATCGATACCTTTCAGCAACGGCATCCCGCCGAGCCCGCGCGCACCACCCTGCATTTCTGGCGCGGCAACCGGGCCGGGCTGCTGAAAGTGGACTACATCATGGTCAGCGAGGGCGCCGAGGTGCTGACGGCTGGAATCCGCGATCAGGATCAACCGATGGTCTCGGATCATTTCCCGGTCACGGCGCGGGTGCTGTTTCCGTAGCGGACGAGCAGCGGTTTTTCACATGTTCCGCCAGCGCCACCGGCCATGGGCGAAGATCGCCGACCATGCTGCTGAGACGCGTGGTGCCCATCACCGTGAAGCGTGGCCTGCGGGCGCGGAAAAATGAGATTTCATCCAGCTTCAACGCCGCCACTTCCGGGCAACTTTCAAGCACGCCGAAGGCGGTCATTTCCCGCACGACAAACTCCGCCATGCCATGCCAACTGACGGCTTCGCCTGGATTGCAAGCATGCAGCAGGCCGCTTGCATCGGTTTCCAGCAAAGCGGAAATCCAATGCGCCAAGTCGGTGGTGCAGGTGGGTAGCGAGAATTTGTCCGCCACGGCGGAGAGTGGTTTCCCGGCCAGCGCGTCATCGAAGATCTGATCGACGAATGACGGCTTGTCCGGACCGAAAACCCAAGCCACGCGGAGGACGAGATTTCCCGGATGGGTGAGAACGGCCTGTTCGCCTGCGAGCTTGCTGCGCCCGTATGCGCTGAGCGGAGCCGGTCGCATCGTCTCGGTGAGCGGGACGCTGCCTTCACCGTCGAACACATAATCGGTGCTCAAATGAATCATGCGCACTCCGCGTTCGGCGGCCCAGATGGCGATTTTCCCCGGCGCGGCGGAGTTCACGCGCATCGCAAGGCGCGGATCGTCCTCGCAGGTTTCGAGGTTGGTGAGCGCGGCCGGGTTGATGAAAACATCGCACTCGAGGGAATCGAGCGCGGGTTTCAGTGATGCGGAATCCGCCAGATCGCAAACCGCGTGCGGCAACGGAATGATTTCGTGCTGCGCGGCGAGGTGCCGGACCAACTCGGCTCCCACGCGACCGGTGCTTCCCGTGATGGCAATGCGCATCGGGATCAGATCAGGCCTTGCTCACGGAGCTCCTCGTCCACTTCGTCGTAGTCCGGTGCGCCAAGTCCGATGTCGCGGATGCGTTGGATCTTGCGGCGCACGCCGACCTTGCTCTTGGGTCCGGTCACCAGCCAAGCCACACCGCCAACGGCGAAGGGCAGCAGCGCCGCAATGCCGAGCGCTCCCAGCCCGATGCCCAAGCCGCGGCGAGCGCTACGATGCATCAGGTCGCCCAGCAAAAGACCGGCGGATGCTCCAAGAAGCGCCGGAGCCGTGAGCGCGCTGGTTTCAATCCATGCGGGAGTGGTATCGGAATGCTCGTCTGACATGATGGGAAGGCTAACGACCAAGCGGCCCGAGGACAACCCGGAAAACAAAATGTTGCCGCACGCCGCATTCCCACGGAAAACGGTCCCCAGAAACACCTCATCATGCCTGCTCCCGAAAACACCTACGCATTGATCCTCGCCGGCGGTTCCGGCACCCGCTTCTGGCCGCTGAGCCGTGACTCGCGCCCGAAACAACTGCTCGATCTTTTCGGCACCGGCACCCTGCTTGAGCAGGCCATCCGCCGCCTCGACGGCATCGTCCCGCTGGAAAACATCCTCGTCCTCACCAACAGCAAACAACTCGACGCCGTGCGAGAAAACGCCGCGATGCTTCCTGCGGAAAACATCTTCGCCGAGCCCGCGAAACGCGACACCGCACCTGCCGTGGCGCTCGGCATCGGCCTCGTCGCCGCACGCAACCCGGATGCCGTGATGATGGTGCTGCCCGCCGACCAATTGATCCGCGACACCGCCGCGTTCCATGAAGTGATGAGTGATGCTCTAACAACTGCGGAAAAATCCGACGGCCTTGTCACCATCGGCATCCAGCCGACCTGGCCCTGCCCGTCCTACGGCTATATTGAGCGCGGCGCGCCCGCTGAAATCCCCGGCCTTTCCTGCGCCCATCCGCCCCACGAGGTGAAACGCTTCCGCGAGAAACCCAATCCCGAGCTTGCCGAAAAATTCCTTCGCGAGGGCGGCTTCTCGTGGAACGCCGGCATGTTTGTCTGGTCGCTGCCCGTGGTCGCCGCCCAGCTCGCCAAGCACGCGCCGGAGCTCGCCGCGTTCATCGACGAACTGCACGCTTCGCCCAACCTGTTAGAAACCGTGGTTGCGAAGTTTCCGCACCTTCCCGCCCGCTCCATCGACTATGCGCTGATGGAACACGCCGACCGCGTACTCAACATCGAGGCCACCTTCGACTGGGACGACGTCGGCTCGTGGATCTCGGTGGCGAAATATCTTCAAACCTACGGCAACGGAAACCAGTCCAACGAAGCGCTCACCGAGCTCGACTCCAA